>JADGPN010000621.1 GCA_017882465.1 Solirubrobacteraceae bacterium | reverse complement strand
ATCAGTTAGAGCCGCTGCAGGAGGGTCCCGGTGCCAAGCCCGCCGCCGCAGCACATCGTGACGAGACCGACCTCCTTGTCGGAGCGCTCGAGCTCGTGCAGCAGCGTCGTGATCAGCCGTGCGCCCGTTGACCCGAGCGGGTGCCCGAGCGCGAGCGCGCCGCCGTTGACGTTGACCCGGTCCATGTCCGGGTTGAGCTCGCGCCGCCAGGCGGCCACGACAGACGCGAAGGCCTCGTTGATCTCGACCAGGTCGATGTCGCCGATGCTCATGCCGTTACGCTCAAGCAGCTTGCGCGTGGCGGGGATCGGTCCGGTGAGCATGATCACCGGGTCCACACCGACGGTCGTCTGGTCCAGCACCCGGGCACGCGGCTTCACGCCGAGCGAGTCCGCCTTCTCCCGAGACATCAACAGCACTGCGGCGGCGCCGTCTGAGACCTGGGAGCTGCTGCCGGCGGTGATCTTGCCGTCTGGCTTGAACGCCGGCTTCAGCTGCGAGAGCGCCTCGATCGTCGTCCCGGGCCGGATGCCCTGATCGCTGACGTAGGTTGATCCGTTGACCGTCATCGGCACGATCTCCCGCTCGAAGCGACCCTCCTCGGTCGCCCGATGCGCGCGCTGGTGGGAGCGAAAGGCGAGCTCGTCGAGCTCGGCGCGCGGTATCTCCCATTGGTCGGCGATCATCTCGGCCGACAGCCCTTGGGGGATCAGGTTGTAGCGTTCCAGCAGCTCCGGCGGCCACGGGGTGCCGACCTCCGCGACCCAGTTGAAGCCGACGCCGATCGGAATGTGACCCATGTGCTCGACCCCGGAGCCGATCACCACGTCGTGGACGCCCGCGGCGATCAGCGCCGCCCCGAAGCCGACCGCCTGCTGCGCGGAGCCGCATTGCCGGTCGACCGTCGTGGCGGGGGTCTCGACTGGCAGCCCGGCCTGAAGCCAGGCGTTGCGCCCGACGTTGGACATCTGCTCGCCGTACTGCTGCACACACCCGGTGATCACGTCCTCCACTTCCTCAGCCTGGATCCCGGCGCGGGCGATGACCTCGGTATAGCAACGGCCGAGCAACTCGTTCGCATGTGTGTCCTTGTAGTAGCCCTTCTCCTTGTGACCGCGCCCGATCGGGGTGCGGACTGCTTCTACGATCACTGCCTCGCGACCATGTTCTTGTGCCATTTGCTGCTCCTTGTCTACACAGAGTCTCGCTTGAATAGGTGATGCCGCCGACCAAATGAACCGTGACGTACAACCCGTGATGTACTGAACCCGGCCACCCGCGAGCCCTCGGATCTGGAGAAACTCCGGAGGAGCGACTCGGAATCGCGGGCTCGGGCACAATCGCCTGCGGGCTCGCGGCGACGGCCGCCCGCGACGGCGACGTGCTGCTGTGGGCCAGCTCGGATGGACCGGGGATCGCGCATGCGACTCGTTCTTGGTCGAGGCGTTAGACGGCGCACGACCAGCGCGGTCCGCTCCGGAGAAGACGCGACGGTCCGATCAAGGTCCGCGCCGATCGTCTCCCCGATCAGGGAGGTCGACGATGTTCCGTGAACGTACGACCTGTGGTTCAACACTCGCTCACATCCTCAGATCAGTCGTGATGGCGGCTTCGCCACCCGCGGTGATGTGAAAATCGCAGTGCGTAGCTGGCCCTTCAGCCCACGACGCCGAGCAGGCCGTACTCGGCGGGAAGCGATCAGTCTGGAGGGATTTTGCCACTTCCACGCGTCGATTTTCGATTCAGCAATAATCGCCGACATCCAGCCACTGAACAGCTTCGGTCCAATGCGGTCGCCCCAGCCGGTTCCCTGCCACGCTCGCACAGCGACGTTTGAGCGAGGCAAGGAAGCAGCGATCGACAAGATGGAACTCGCTGTGGTCCGCGCTAAGCGATCCTCTCAGCGATCCTCTCAGCGCCGAGCCAGAGGCCAGAGGGGGAGCACGTCGCGGCCATATGAGGACTCACAGAGCTCCGCCAGGGCGACATAGAAGGCGCATGCTGCAGCCGCCAGGCCGAAGTACCCGCCCCAGTGGAGCATTGTGGTGTTAGCCCCGTAGAACCCCGCCGCAAGGAAGAAGAACGTGAACACAAGAATCGCCAGCGCCAAAACCACGACAGCGTTCGTGCGGAGCGACGCAGCCAACATCACCACCACGAAGATGCCGAACGCGTACAGGAACAGGCCCAATGCCTGCCCTTGCAGCGCCGGCGGCACTCCCTTTATGAAAAACTGCACGATCGCGAACAGCGACAGCCAGAAGGCCCCAAACCCAGAGAACAACACACCCGCAAAGGTGTTGCCGATCCGCAGCTGGATGATGCCCGCGAGCAGCTGTGTGAGACCTCCGAACATCAGCGCGACACCGAACACCACAGGCTCCACGCCTTTGGCGATCAGATTCGCGTTGACCATGCTCAGCATGAACGTCGTGACCGCGAAGGCACACAGCGCAAGCGGCGCGGAGTTGCCCCAGTCCAGAGCCGTGGCGCGCGATGGCGCCCCCTCGATCTCGGAAGCCGCGGCGCGTCCTTGCGTGCTGTTGCGCTCAGCCTCGAGCTGGGCTGGTGGTGCAGAGACGGTTGCCATGATGCAAACCCTCCTCCGGGTGCGTCGAGAAGCTCAACGCACCATTCTTGTGACGAGCATCGCCCGAGCGGTCATCCGTGCCACGACACTGCAACCGTCCCAGCAAGCTAGGAGCCGCCTCGACGTTGCCCGGCACTCATTGTTTAAGCTTAGTCCTCCCGGGAGATCCCGAGAGGTCAAAGATCCCCCGTTCACGCCGGCGTGACAACGGTATTACTCACGTTTCTCTGTGCGGAGAACCCGCAAGGTCCGCGCCCAAGCACGACCTCTGGGCGACGTCACGCCGACACGCATTGCAGAAGCGGGCGAGCATCGCCGCTCCCACGGAAAAGCATCATCCCTGTCCCTTCTTCGATCGTGTCCCGCTGGTGCATAGGCCCG
>JADGPN010000022.1 GCA_017882465.1 Solirubrobacteraceae bacterium | reverse complement strand
GGCTTCGAGCACGGTGGCTGGGCTGTGCCCGGCAACGATGAGGTCATGAGTCGCGTGATGGGAGCAGGGATGGCTCAGGGCTCGGCGCTGCTGCTCGGGCGGCGGACCTACGAGAGCTTCTACGGCTTCTGGCCTCACCAGACGGTCAACCCGTTCACCGACGTGCTCAACAGCGTCCACAAGTACGTCGCCTCGACGACGCTCACGGAGCCGCTGCCCTGGAGCAATTCGACCCTGCTCGCCGGCGACGCCGCCGAGGCCGTGGCCGGCCTGCGCGAGCAGCCTGGCCAGGATCTCGCGATCCTCGGCAGCGGGGAGCTGATCCGGTCACTGATGCAGCGCAACCTGATGACCGGCATCGTGTTCGGCGAGTCGCCTCGCTGGCACGACGGCCGCCTGTGGTTCTCCGATTGCGGAGCCCAGGAGGTGATCGCCGTCGACCTCTCCGGCGCTGGCGAAGTCGTGGCCCGGGTCCCGACGACGATCCCGTTCTGTCTCGATTGGCTACCCGACGGGCGCCTGCTGATCGTGTCGGGCCCGGAGGGTGTCCTGCTCCGCCGTGAGCCCGACGGGTCGCTCGTCACTCACGCCGACCTGACCCTCGTGTCGGATCGCGCGTGGAACGAGATCGTGGTCGATGGTCGCGGCAACATCTATGTCAACGGCGCCGGTTTCGACCTCATGGCCGGTGAGCAGCCTGCGCCCGGAATGATCGCTCTGGTGACGCCCGACGGCTCGGCGACGGGATCTGCCTGGATGCCGAAGGCGCCGTCTGGTACGGCGACGTGCCGAACCGGTGCTGCGTTCGTGTCCGCGAGGGTGGCGCGGCTGGAGACGATTGAGCTCGATCGCGGCTGCTTCGCCTGCATGCTCGGCGGCAGCGACGGGCGAACGCTGTTCATGATGGCGGCCGAGTGGCGCGGCCCGGCGAACATGTTCGACGGGTCACGAACCGGACGGGTGCTGAGCACGCCGGCGCCCGCACCGGTGGTGGGACGGCCGTAGCGCGACGGACCGGCCGCGGTCAGACGGCGAGCCCGAATGCCAGCGCGACGCTGAGTGAGTACCCCTACTCCGATACCGTGGCCGCCTGCGCGGTGCCACCGAGTGCCAGGAGCGCCGGTGCGCAAACGAGAGCCAATCGAGCGAGGGCGCCGAGACTGCGCCACCGGCGCCGGCCGCAGCGCCGAGCGAATGCCGCCTCAGCAGCTGGCACGGTCGTAGTCTCCCCAACCGTGTGCCGGGAACGGAGGGGTGGTGAACTGGCCGGGGTGGTTGGGGTCGGGGATCTCCTTGAGCTTGTAGTGGATCTTGCGGCTCTGCGTGTCCGGTGCCCAGGAGATGAACTTCCCGCCACGCCACTGTCGCATCGGCCGTCCCCTCGGCCAGGCGGCTCAGGAAGGTCGAGCTGGCGATTCCGACCGACCGTCGTGCGCGGCGACTCTAACATCCGGAGTCAGCTGCGTCACCGTGTTCTGACCGCGTCAAGGACTGAGCGCCAGCGCCGCGAGAACGACCGCTGCGGGCAAGGCCACCACGAGCGCGCCCCGCAGGATCGAGCGCCGGAGACTGCTCGCGGCGGGGGCCACGGCGGGCCGCATCATTCGCGCGGGGACCAGCCTCAGCAGCGGCCACCGGCGGCGCACCCAGGCCATGATGAGGGCTTCGATCCGGCCGTCGATGGCGACGCCGACCCCGTTGCGCATCGGCGTAGGATAGGCGCGGCACCAACCCGCGCGCGCGCGTGCAACGGGGGACCCACGGAACCGCCATGCTCGATCGTGCTGTACCACAAGACCATGGCCATATCTCGACTCGGGACCGCCAGTGTGGAACTTCACCAAGTACCTCGTCGGCAGCGATGTCCGGCGGCTGGCGCGCTGGCCGACGAAGGTCCCGCTCGAGGATCCCCAGATCATCGAGGCGCTCGAAGCAGCGCTCCGCGCCGGCTGACGGCCGCACCGCCGGGCCCACCCGCCTCATTCCAGACATGTCGGTGGCGGCGACCGCAGCCTGGATAGCGCCGAGAGGCCGCGGGTATAGTGCGATTCAGGACCAGTCACGGAAAGGATCGGCTCCCGAGAGCGCGCAAGCGGCCCCATGACGGATCGAGTTCAGACCTCAGCTTCCAACGGCGCCGGCGCCGGCGCAGACGTCGACGCGGTTGAGACGAGCGAATGGCTGGAGGCGCTCGACGCAGTCATCGCGCATGACGGGCCGGCGCGCGCGCGGGATCTCCTGACCCGGGTCATCGAGCGCGCCCAGTACGCCGGCACCGGGCCGATCGCGAGCCTGAACACGCCGTATGTGAACACGATCCCGGCTGAGCTCGAGCCGCCGTTCCCCGGCGACCCGGCGATCGAACGGCGCCTACGGTCGATCATCCGATGGAACGCGATCGCCATCGTGGTCCGCGCCAACAAGGTCTCGTCGGAGCTCGGCGGGCACATCGCCAGCTACCAATCCGCCGCGACGCTGTACGAGGTCGGCTTCAACCACTTCTGGCACGCGCCGTCCGAGGACCATGGCGGCGACCTCGTCTACTTCCAGGGTCACTCCTCCCCCGGCGTGTACTCGCGCGCGTTTCTCGAGGGTCGCCTGAGCGAGCGCCAGCTGCTCGGGTTCCGGCAGGAGGTCGACGGAGAGGGACTATCCTCCTATCCCCACCCGTGGCTGATGCCGGAGTTCTGGCAGTTCCCGACGGTGTCGCTGGGGATCGGCCCGATCACCTCCATCTACCAGGCGCGGTTCATGAAGTACCTCGAGGCGCGCGGGCTGGCCAAGACCGGCGGGCGCAAGGTGTGGACCTTCTGCGGCGACGGGGAGATGGACGAGCCCGAGTCGATGGGCGCAATCGGCCTCGCTGGGCGCGAGCATCTCGACAATCTGATCTGGGTCGTGAATGCCAACCTCCAGCGTCTCGACGGCCCGGTGCGCGGCAACGGCAAGATCATCCAGGAGCTCGAGGCGGACTTCAGGGGTGCCGGGTGGAACGTGATCAAGGTGATCTGGGGCTCGCGCTGGGACCCGCTGCTGGCCGCCGACACCGATGATGCCCTGATGCAGGTGATGGAGCAGTGCGTCGACGGCGACTACCAGACGTTCAAATCACGCGACGGCGCCTACGTACGTGAGCACTTCTTCGGTCGCGACCCGCGGCTGCTCGAGCGCGTCAAGGACATGACCGACGACGAGATCTGGCTGCTCAACCGTGGCGGTCACGACCAGCAGAAGGTGTTCGCGGCCTACGACGCGGCAGTCAAGCATACCGGGCAACCGACTGTGATCCTGGCCAAGACGGTCAAGGGCTACGGGATGGGCGTCTCGGGCGAGGGCCAGATGATCACCCACCAGGCCAAGAAGATGAACGAGGCGGCCCTGCTCCACTTCCGCGATCGCTTCGAGCTGCCGCTGACCGACGACCAGGTCAAAGCGGCCGAGTACTACAAGCCCGCCTACGACTCGCCGGAGATGGAGTACCTCCGCGAGTGCCGGGCGGCGCTCGGCGGCCACCTCCCGACGCGGCGACGCAAGGCCGCGTCTCTTGACGCACCGCCGCTGTCGGCGTTCCAGTCCCAGCTCGACGGCACCGGCGAGCGCGAGATATCCACCACGATGGCGTTCGTGCGCATCCTCGCAGCGCTCCTGCGCGACAAGCAGCTCGGCCGCCACATCGTCCCGATCATCCCCGACGAGTCGCGCACATTCGGCATGGAGGGGATGTTCCGCCAGGTCGGGATCTACTCCCCGGTCGGCCAGCTCTATCAGCCCCAGGACTCCGAGCAGTTGATGTTCTACAAGGAGGACGTGACCGGGCAGATCCTCGAGGAGGGCATCACCGAGGCGGGCTCGATCTCGTCCTTCATCGCGGCCGGGACGTCGTACAGCACCCACGAGGTGCCCATGATCCCGTTCTACATCTACTACTCGATGTTCGGCTACCAGCGGGTCGGCGACCTCGTCTGGGCAGCGGGCGACAGCCGCACGAGAGGGTTCATGCTCGGCGGTACCGCGGGGCGCACAACGCTCAATGGCGAGGGCCTGCAGCACGAGGACGGGCACAGCCACGTCCTGTTCACCGTCGTCCCCAACTGCCGCAGCTACGACCCGACCTTCGGCTATGAGGTCGCGGTGATCATTCAGGAGGGACTGCGCCGGATGATCACCGAGCAACAGGACGTCTTCTACTACCTGACCCTGATGAACGAGAACTACCAGCACCCGGCGATGCCGACGGGCGCTGAGGAGGGGATCCTGCGCGGGATGTATCTGCTGCGCGAGGGCTCCAAGCGCTCCAAGAAGCCGCGCGTTCAGCTGCTGGGCTCGGGGACGATCCTGCGCGAGGTGCTGGCCGCCGCGGATCTGCTGGCCGAGGACTGGGGCGTGATCGCCGACGTCTGGAGCGTCACCTCGTTCACCGAGCTTCGCCGCGACGGGATCGACGTCGACCGCTGGAACCTGCTGCACCCCACACAGAAACAGAGCACGAGCTACATCGAGGACGCTCTCGCCGACCGTCGCGGTCCGGTGGTCGCTTCGACCGACTACGTGCGCAGCTTCGCCGACCAGATCCGGCGATGGGTGCCGGGCGACTACCGCGTGCTCGGGACCGACGGATATGGCCGCAGCGACTATCGCCGGGCGCTGAGGCGCTTCTTCGAGGTCGACCGCCACTACGTCGCGATCTCAGCCCTCAAGGCGCTGGCCGATTCGGGCGAGCTCGACCCCGCTCGCGTCCAGGAGGCCATCGACCGGTACCAGATCGAGGCCGACGCCCCGATCCCAACCTCCGTATGACGGCGACCGGCACGATCGAGGTCCTGGTCCCGGACATCGGCGACTTCGACGCCGTCCCGATCATCGAGATCCTCGTCGCCGCCGGAGACTCGGTGGCGGTTGACGACCCGCTGGTGACGCTCGAGTCCGACAAGGCCACGATGGACGTCCCGGCCCCGGCGGCGGGCGTGGTCAAGGAGCTCAAGGTCAAGATCGGCGACGACGTCTCGCAGGGCTCATTGCTGATGACGCTCTCCGGGGACTCGCCGAACGGCGCCGGATCCGACGGTGCGCCGGCGGGCTCGGGGGCGCCGGCGGGTTCTGCGGAGCCCGCGGGTTCCGGAGCTCCGGCGGCCGAGAACGGGGCCGCCGAGGCCGAGATCTCCGCGAGGACTCCTCCTCCCGCCCCGCCCGACGATGCTCCGGCCGTGGCCGAGCAGGTACCAGCGCCGCCTGCCGCCGCGGGCACAGGAGAGGCTCCCTCCACCCCTCCCGAGGTCGCGTCTGCAAACGCTCCCGTCTACGCGAGCCCCTCGGTGCGACGAATCGCGCGGGAGCTCGGCGTCGACCTGGCCACGGTCGCCGGGACCGGGCGCAAGGGGCGGATCACGAAATCGGACGTCGAGGAGTCCCTGAGCAGGCCGGCTGCTCCCGCCAGCGGAGCGCCGACCGGGGCCGGAGCGGCGGCCGCGTCGGTGGCGGGTCTCGAGCTCGCGCCGTGGCCGAAGATCGACTTCGAGAAGTTCGGGCCGGTGGAGCGGGTCCCGCGCTCGAGGATCGGCAAGATCGCCGGCGTCAACCTGGCTCGCAACTGGGTGATGATCCCGCACGTCACCCACAACGACGAGGCGGACATCACCGAGCTGGAGGCGTTCCGCAAGCGGCTGAACGAGGAGCACGCCCGTGACGGCGTCAAGCTGACCATGGTCGGCTTCCTGGTCGCGGCATCGGTGGCGGTGCTGAAGAAGTTCCCCAACTTCAACTCCTCGCTGGACGGCGACGATCTGGTGCTCAAGCGCTACTACAACATCGGCTTCGCGGCGGACACGCCCAACGGCCTGATGGTGCCGGTGATCAAGGATGCCGATCGCAAGGGGATCCTGGACATCGCGCGCGAACTCACGGAGCTGTCAGGCAAGGCCCGCGACGGCAAGCTCGCGCTTGGCGACATGCAAGGCGCCACGTTTACCATCTCGAGCCTGGGCGGGATCGGCGGGACGAGCTTCAGCCCGATCATCAACGCTCCCGAGGTGGCGATCCTGGGCGTCACGCGCTCGGCGATGACGCCGGTCTGGAACGGCCAGGAATTCGCGCCCCGGTTGATGCTCCCGCTGTCGCTGTCCTACGACCACCGCGTGATCGACGGAGCGGCGGCGGCCCGGTTCGTGGTGCATCTGGCGGCTCTGCTCTCGGACCTCCGAAGGGCGCTGCTGTGACCGAGGTCCGGGTTCCGGACATCGGCGACTTCACGGACGTTCCGGTCATCGAGATCCACGTCTCGCCGGGCGACGATGTCGCGCTCGATGACCCGCTGGTCACGCTCGAGTCCGACAAGGCGACGATGGACATCCCAGCGCCGGCCGCGGGAGTGGTCAAGCAGCTCAGCGTGTCGATGGGCGACCGGGTTTCGGAGGGCAGTGTGCTGCTGGTGCTCGAAGCCGACGGCGCCGGACCGAGCGCGCCGGCGGCTGAGCGGGGCGCGCCGGCAGCTGAGCCAGGCGCGCCGGCGGGTGGGCCCGAGTCGGTGGCGGCGCCGGCGGATGAGGACGAGTCGGTGGCGTCGCCGGCGAGCGCTCCGCCCGGGCCGCCAGGCGGGTCCGGCGACCACGACGCCCAGGTGGTGGTGCTCGGCTCCGGTCCGGGCGGCTACACCGCGGCCTTCCGCGCCGCGGACCTGGGTCTGAAGACGATTCTGATCGAGCGCTATCCGATCCTCGGCGGCGTCTGCCTGAATGTCGGCTGCATCCCCTCCAAGGCGCTGCTGCATGCCGCGCGGGTGATCAGCGAGGCGGACGAGATGGCCGACGCCGGCATGAAGTTCGGCAAGCCGGCGATCGACATCGACGCGCTCCGGTCGTGGAAGGAGTCCGTGGTCGGAAAGCTGACCGACGGGCTTGACGGGCTGGCCAAGCAGCGCAAGGTCAAGGTCATCCACGGCGTCGCCCGGTTCGCCGGGCCGAACGCGCTCGAGGTCGGGGACCGAAGCGTTTCGTTCGACAACTGCATCATCGCCGCCGGCTCCTCGGCCGTGATGCTTCCGGGCCTGCCCGACGATCCGCGGATCGTCGACTCCACCGGAGCGCTGGCGCTCGAGGACATCCCCAAGCGGCTGCTGGTGATCGGCGGCGGGATCATCGGCCTCGAGATGGCCACGGTGTACCACGCGCTCGGCTCGCGGGTGAGCGTGGTCGAGATGATGGATCAGCTGATACCGGGGTGTGACCCAGATCTCGTGCGGCCGCTGCACAAGCGGATCAAGGACGGCTACGAGGCGGTGATGCTGGGCAAGAAGGTCTCGGGCGTGAAGGCTCAGAAGAATGGCTTGAAGGTGGCCTTCGACGGCGACGAGAGCGCGATCTTCGACCGCATCCTGGTCGCCGTCGGGCGCCGGCCGAACGGCAACTCGATCGACGCGGGCGCCGCCGGCGTGACCGTGGACGAGGCTGGGTTCATCCCCGTCGACTCGCAGATGCGGACGAACGTGCCCGGCATCTACGCGATCGGGGACATCGTCGGCAACCCCATGCTGGCCCACAAGGCCACGCACGAGGGCAAGGTCGCGGCCGAGGTGATCGCCGGCCAGAACGTCGAGTTCGACGCCCGCACGATCCCGTCGGTCGCCTACACCGACCCCGAGGTCGCGTGGATGGGGCTGACCGAGACGGCCGCCAAAGCCGACGGGGTCGAGTTCGAGAAGGCCGTGTTCCCGTGGGCCGCATCCGGACGGGCGCTGTCGCTCGGCCGGGGCGAGGGCATGACGAAGCTGCTGTTCGAGCCCGGTGGCGGTCGCCTGCTCGGCGCCGGGATTGTGGGCGTGAACGCCGGCGAGCTGATCGCCGAGACGGTCCACGCGCTCGAGATGGGCTCGAACGCAGAGGACATCGGGCTCACCATTCACCCCCA
Source organism: Solirubrobacteraceae bacterium (assembly GCA_017882465.1). Taxonomy (GTDB): domain Bacteria; phylum Actinomycetota; class Thermoleophilia; order Solirubrobacterales; family Solirubrobacteraceae; genus Palsa-465. Next base: position 20,890 of record JADGPN010000022.1, on the reverse strand, counting down.
CCCCACCCTGTCGGAGACCGTCGCGTTCGCGGCCGAGCTCGCGGCGGGCACGATCACGGACCTGATCGCTCCGCGCCGGCGCTGAGGCCGAGGTCGGGCCAGGGCTCCGGCCTGGGGCCTGACGCCGCGGCGGGGTCGGGGCCCGCCGGGCGGGGGCGCGGGTTGAGCTCAGGCCGCCCGACTGGCAATGAGCGCAAGGAGCCGGCGCACCTCCTCTGCGATCACGGTCGGCTGGTCCCTGAGCCGCCGTTCCGTCACCCGCAGCACCCGCCAACCGGCGAGCTGCAGCTCGGCGTCCCGAGCACGATCGTCCTCGAAGCTCCGGCGCGAGCGATGGAAGCGGTATCCATCGATCTCGGCGACGAGGCCGCGCGAGGGCCAGTGGAAGTCGACCGTGAATCCGGCGACGACGACGCTGACCGACGGCTCGGGGAGGTCGGCCTAGCGGACCAGGGCGAGGAATCGCCGCTCGAGCTCCGAGCGAGTCTCGGGGGCCGGGCCGCGGTGCTCGGCGACAATGGCCTTGAGCGGCTTGATGCCGCGGCCCCCCGGCTCCGCGCGCACACGGCCTCGATCTGCGCGAGGTCGAGGAGGCCGAGGCGGTCAGCCGCGTCGAAGACCCAGCCGAGCTGGTTGCGGTGCGCAACCTCCGCGTAATCGAGCAGCAGTGCGCGGTGCACGGACGTGACCGGGATGCCTTCGACGATTGCGCGGTCGCGGGGATGCAGGGTGCGGACGTTGTGGACGGTGATGCCTTCTTGCCCGGCCCGGGAGCAGCCGGGAACGGTCACATCGACGGCGGTGGGGCCCGAGGGCCGAACCCCCCACAGCGCCGCCGCGTTGCGGTGGCTGAGGACCGCATCGAGTCCGCAGGCCAGAACCGCGGCCATCCACCGGCCCTTGCGGTCCAGCCGCCGGTGACCGACGGCGTACACGCCGCGCTGGAGGCGGTGGAGGCGACCTGAGTCCGTGCGAAACCTGAATCGCCCGGCGCTTGAACCCCAGCTCAGCAAGTTGTCGGAACGCCACGACGCCGTGCTGCCGGTCGGCGAGGGCAGCGATCGCGTGGTCACCTGGACGATCGAAGGCCCCTATAGCGTGCTTTCGATCGTCCAGTCTCCCATCCCCCGACGTTGACAGGAATCCCGCCACGCGTGGGTGACGGTGCGTGACAAAACGCCGCCACCTCTGTGCCGATAGCGTTACGCGCGTCATGGACGAGACGGATATCGCATACGCCGGGGTCGCGGGGCAGGCCGAGCTCGTCCGCAGCGGCGAGATCTCCTCCGTCGAGCTGACCCACATGCTGCTCAAGCGGATCGAGCGCCTCAACCCGGCGATCAACGCCTTCCGGATCGTGATGGCCGAGCAGGCGCTGGCCGAGGCCGCCGCGCGCGACCAGGCGCGACCGGGCCCGGACGACACCGGAGCGCCGCTGCACGGCGTGCCGATCGCGATCAAGGACGAGATCGACGTCGAGGGCCAGCTCACGACCTTCGGCACCGCCGCCCGGACGCGGCCCGCCGGCGCAGACGCCGAGCTCGTCGCGCGACTTCGGGCCGCGGGGGCGGTGATCGTCGGCAAGACCGCGATGCCGGAGTTCGGCCAGTGGCCGTTCACCGAGTCGGCCACCTTCGGCTACACCCGGAACCCCTGGGATCTCGGACGCTCGACCGGCGGCTCGAGCGGCGGCACGGCCGCCGCGGTCGCCGCGGGGCTCGTGGCCGCCGGGATCGGGGGCGACGGTGGCGGATCGATCCGGATCCCGTCGGCGTGCTGCGGGCTGTTCGGGCTCAAGCCGACACGAGGCCTCGTCTCGGCGGCGCCGCTCGATGGCGTCTGGCACGCGCTCGGGACGCTCGGGCCCCTCACGCGCTCGGTCCGCGACTCCGCGGTCATCTACGACGTCATCCGCACCGTGTGGCCCGAGCACGAGGGCGACCTGGCCGTCGCTGCGGCGTCCGCGCCCGGGGCCCTCCGGATCGCCCTCTCACGCCGCCCGACCCAGCTCGGCGTGCGCCTGGACGCCGAGCAGGCCCGCGCTCTCGACGAGACGGCCGAGGCGCTGCGCGCGCTCGGGCACGACGTGCGAGAGGCCGACCCCGACTACCCCGAGCTGACGCCAGCCTTCGTGCCCCAGTTCTACGGCGGGGTGCGGGATGAGGTGAAGCTGGTCGAGGCGCCCGAGCTGCTCGAGCGGCGGACCAAGCAGACGCTGGCGCTGGCGCGGGCGTTTCCGGACTCGGCCGTTCGCTGGGCGATCGGCCACGGCGAGAAGATCGCCAAGCGGGTGAACCGGCTGTTCGACGACCACGACGTGCTGCTCACCCCGACGATCGCGGCCCTGCCGCGGCGGATCGGGGCGCTGGATGGGATCGGGAGCCTGCACGCCAGCCTGCGGGCCATCCCCTACGTCGCCTACACGGCCGTCTGGAACGTGTGCGGGAATCCGGGCGCATCGATCCCGGTCGGCTTTGCCCCGGACGGACTGCCGCGCGCGGTGCAGCTGGTGGGGGCGCCGCGACGCGAGCCGCTGCTCCTGGGCCTGGCCGCGCAGCTCGAGCGGGCGAGGCCGTGGGCGGATCAGCGCCCGCCCGTCGACCCCCTGTAGAGCTCGCGCCTTCCGACCAGCTTGCCTCCGTCCCGGCACGCGATCGCCCGCTGGACCTGGCGCTCGACGTGCTCCCAGTCGAGGTTGGCGAAGAACGCCTGACGTATGTCTGGCGGCCGCTGCGCGTGGCGCCGAAGTCGCGGGCGTAGGCATGCTCGTAGACGTCGAGCGCCAGCAGGACCACGTCGTAAACGGCCGAGACCTGGCACCAGGCGATCAGTCAGAGCGTCAGCGATGACGGCGGCGCCGCCGGAGCAGCACGAGCACGAGCAGCCCGGTTGCCGCGAGCACGCGAAGCCGCCACGAGGAGTCATAGCGGCGCAGCACCGCCACCGCCGGGTGGGGCTCGGCGGCCGGCATCGCGAACTCCTCGGCGGCGAGGATGTCATGGGGCTCGGGGATCCCCGTGGGATCCTCCGGCAACGTGACCGGCCCGTGATGAAGGCTGCGATCGGCGATCGGCATGGCGAACGCCTCGGCCGCAAGCACGTCGTGTACAGACTCCTCCGCGGGTCTCCGATGCTCGGCCACGGCCCGATGATTCCAGATTCTTCGGCGATGTGGTTTCCCGATCACCGATTCGGCACTGTTATGGGACCGCTCACCAGTGTGGTTTGACAAACGCCGATTCAGGGGCAACCTAGTGAGGGTGCATGAAGACCTTGCCCGATCATTGGATCTCGCTCCGCGACCACGTGGCGTGAGCGCGACTCACAGCTTCCCGCGCAGGCGCGCCGTCGCGATCCTCGATGTGGATCCCGACCTGGCCCGCGACATGGATGCTGAGCGCGCAGCCGCGGCCCGTTCACACGCGATTGCCGCGATCGAGACGCTGGCCCCGGGTGAATGGCCCGCTGAGGCGCTCGACATCATCGAGCCGCGCGGCGCCCTCGGGCTGCTGGTGGTCGACGGGCTGATCTCACGCGACGTGACGCTCGGAAGCTCGTCGTTCACCGAGTTGATCGGGGAGGGCGAGATCCTCCGGCCGTGGGACACGGTAATCGAGCTGGCCACCGAGACGCCCGCCGTCACCTGGAACGTCCTCGTGACCGCCCGGATCGCGATCCTCGACGGTCGCTTCGTTGCCCGCACGGCCCGCTGGCCCGAGCTGACCACGGCGCTCGTAGCGCGTGCGATCAAACGCTCCCGCGCCCTCGCGGTGCAACTTGCGATCTGCAACCTGCAGCGCGTCGAGACGCGGCTGCTGCTGCTCATGTGGCACCTGGCCGAGCGCTGGGGCAAGGTCTCGGTCGATGGGATCGTGCTCCCGCTCGGGCTGACCCACCGGATGCTTGCCAGCCTGGTCGGCGCGCGGCGTCCCACCGTGACCACCGCGCTCAAGGAGCTGACCGCTCAGGGCAAGGTCACGCGTCGTGAGGACGGCATGTGGGTGCTGCATGGTCAGCCGCCGGTCGAACTCGGCCAGATGTACGCGACGCTCAGCTGAGCCGTCCCGTTCGCGCCGACTCCGGCGGTTTCGGAACCACGGCGCCGCGGGAAGAACACCGGCGACGTTCAGCACTGCGATCAAGGAAAGGACCCGTCCACCGTGGCGTTCGAGCTGCGACTGCCCTCGGACCCGACGGCCGCCGCGGTCGCTCGAGACTCCGTGCGGAGACTCGGAGCAGACCTGGCGCCGGACCTGGCCGAGAAGCTCAACCTGATCGTCAGTGAGCTGGTGACGAATGGCCGACCGGTGGTGGGTCGAGCACGACGCGGGGACCCGCGTCGTGTCCGAGTTGAGCCGCTGAGCGCCGCCCGCGTCGGGGATTCCACGGGGGCCCCTGCCCGGAACGTAACCGGCGGCGCGTCTACGAGGCGGCCTGCAGCTCGGCCGGATCCCCGATCAGATCGAGCTTTCCGTCCAGCCCGGTGATCTCGAGGACGCGGTGCACCGCCTCGGGCCCGCGCGCGATGGCCAGCCGGTGGCCGGCCTCACGCGCCCGCGAGTCGGCGGCGACGAGAAGCCGGAGTCCCGTCGAGTCGATGAACGTCAGCCCGCGCAGGTCGAGGACGATCACCTCAGCGCCGTCGTTCTCCTGGTCACGGAGCTTCTCCTCGGCCGCCGGGGTGGTGGCGATGTCGAGCTCTCCGTGGAGCACGACGATGATCGTCCCGCCCGTTGCTTCCTCAATGCTGACCGAGAACGGCTTCAAGTTCGTCGGATCGTAATTCGTCTGCGCGCGCGGGCCGGAGCCCGTGTGTCGGCACCGGAACGCGGCAGCTTCGAAGCCGGCAATCGACGGTCGCTAAGATCTGAGTCCACATGACTGAGATCCACTGGCGTTCGGCTTCGTCGAGTGCTATGATTTTCGCTTACCAATCGTAAGCTACTAGCGAAAGTGAAGACTTGATGAGTCGCCTTCTTCTTGTCCCCCTCGAGGACGCAGTGGTCTTCCCGGGGATGTCGCTCACTCTCGCCGTTGACACCGGCGAGGAGGAGCGCGTGCTGCTCGTGCCGCGCCACGAGCAGGAGTTCGCCGCCGTCGGCACGGTCGCCGAGGTGACCGACCGGGTCCGCCTTCCGGGTGGAGCGCGCGCCGTCACGCTCATGGGACTGCATCGCGGCGTCGCCGGTGCCGCCCACACCCTTCCCGATGGCCGGCTGTACGTCGAGGTCGAGGAGCGGTCCGACGAGGTCCCGGTTGACGGGCAGACCCGCAACCTCGAGCGCGAGTACCGCGCCGTGGTCGAGGAGATCCTCGAGCTGCGCGGCGACAACGGCCGTGTGTCCGCGTTCGTGCGCTCGATCACCGAGCCGGGCTCGCTGGCCGACACCAGCGGCTACTCACCCGATCTGTCCTTCGAGCAGAAGGTGAAACTGCTCCAGACCACCGATGTGACCGAACGGCTCGAGCTGGCCCTGGGCTACCAGCGTGAGCGGCTGGCCGAGCTGCAGGTGCGCAGGCGCATCCGCGACGACGTCGAGTCGGGCGCCGAGCGCCAGCAGCGCGAGTACTTCCTGCGCAAGCAGATGGAGTCGATCCGCAAGGAGCTCGGCGAGGACGACGGCTCGATCATCGAGGAGTACCGGACCAAGATCGCCGAGGCCGGCATGCCCGACCACGCGCGCGAGCAGGCCGAGAAGGAGCTCGGACGGTTCGAGCGGATGGGCGAGCAGAGCGCCGAGTCGAGCGTGATCCGCACCTACCTCGATTGGCTGATCGCCGTCCCGTGGGGCAGCAACTCCGAGGAGCGGCTCGATCCGCAGCACGCACGCGAGGTGCTCGATGCGGACCACGCCGGTCTCGAGGACGTCAAGGACCGGATCGTCGAGTACATCGCGGTCAAGAAGCTGCGCCTCGAGCGCGGCATCACCGAAGACCGCCGCTCGGGCGCGATCCTGACCCTGATCGGACCGCCCGGCACCGGCAAGACCTCGATCGGCGAGTCGATCGCTCGCGCCACCGGCCGGAAGTTCGTGAGGATGTCCCTGGGCGGCGTGCGCGACGAGGCCGAGATCCGAGGCCACCGGCGCACGTACATCGGCGCCCTTCCCGGTCGCCTGGTCCGCGCGCTCCGCGATGCCGGGACGATGAACCCGGTGATCATGCTCGACGAGGTCGACAAGGTCGGCGCCGACTGGCGCGGCGACCCCAGCGCGGCCCTGCTCGAGGTGCTCGACCCGGCACAGAACCACAGCTTCCGTGACCACTATCTGGACCTGGAGCTGGATCTGAGCGGGGTGCTGTTCATCGCCACCGCCAATGTCGCGGACACGATCCCGGGACCGCTGCTCGACCGCATGGAGGTGATCCGCTTCGACGGGTACACGACCTCCGAGAAGGTCGCGATCGCTCGCGGCTACCTGTGGCCGCGGCAGCTCGAGCGGAACGGGCTCCGGCCTGAGGAGGTGGAGATCTCCGACGAGCTCCTGCGCACGGTGGCAATCGAGTACACCCGAGAGGCCGGAGTCAGGCAGCTCGAGCGTGACCTTGGGACGCTGCTGCGCAAGACCGCGACCAGGATCGCCTCCGGCGAGACGTCGGCACCGATCGCGATCGACATCGCGGCGGTCCGGGATGCCCTCGGCCGGCAGCGCCACTTCCAGGAGTCCGCGGTACGGACCGCGGTTCCCGGCGTTGCGACAGGTCTCGCGGTGACGGGCGCGGGCGGCGACGTTCTGTTCGTGGAAGCGACCGCGATGACGGGCAAGCCCGGGCTGACCCTGACTGGCCAGCTTGGCGACGTGATGAAGGAGTCGGCGCAGATCGCCCTCTCCTATGTCCGCGGCCACGCCGACGAGCTCGGGATCGAGCCCTCCGCGTTCGAGGAGCGCTCGTTCCACGTGCACGTGCCCGCCGGGGCGATCCCGAAGGATGGTCCCAGCGCCGGCGTCACGATGGTCACCGCCCTGGCGTCACTGCTGAGCGAGCGGCCGGTGCGGCACACGGTCGGGATGACCGGCGAGGTCACCCTCCAGGGCCGCGTGCTGCCGATCGGCGGCGTAAAGCAGAAGGTGCTCGCCGCGCACGCAGCAGGGCTGACCGATGTGGTGCTCCCCGAGCGCAACCGAGGCGACCTCGACGACGTGCCGGTGGAAGTGCGCGAGGCGATGAGCTTCCACTTCGCGATGACGATCGACGAGGTTCTGTCGGTGGCGCTGGAAGGCGCGGCGCTGAGCACCGCCTCGATCTAGAAGGGTCCGGCCGGGGCGCCCGGCGCTCCGGCCTCTCCCCGCTCCACTCCCTCAGAAGGTCCGGTAGCCCTGGATCGCGATGAAGAACCCGTGGCCGGCGACGGCGCTGGAGGATGTCGACGTGTCCCCGGTGGAGATGCCGGCGCCGCCGCTCGAGCCGGCCGCGCCGGCGGCGAGGAGGAGGCGTAGCTTGTATGGCATGACGACGACTACCGCCACTTCAGAGCAGAGCATTCTCGACCAGGTCCCGAAGCAGCTGTACATCGGCGGCGATTGGCGCGACGGCAGCGCCGGCGTGCTGGCGGTCGAGGACCCCGCCACCGGTGAGACGCTGTGCGAGGTCGCCGACGCCTCGACTGAGGACGCAAAGGCCGCCCTTGATGCGGCGGTCGAGGCAGGCCCGGGCTTCGCCGCTCACCCGCCCCGCGAGCGCGGAGAGATCCTGCGGCGCGCCTTCGACACGATCATCGAGCGCCAGGATGAGCTCGCCCTGCTGATGACGCTGGAGATGGGCAAGCCGGTCAAGGAGTCGCTGGCTGAGGTCGTCTATGCCGCGGACTTCCTGCGCTGGTTCTCCGAGGAGGCGGTCCGCATCGACGGGCGGTATGCGGTGGCGCCGAACGGAAAGGGCCGGGTGCTGACGATGAAGCAGCCCGTCGGCCCGGTGATGCTGATCACCCCCTGGAACTTCCCGCTGGCCATGGGGACTCGCAAGATCGGTCCGGCGATCGCCGCGGGCTGCACGTTAATAGTCAAGCCGGCGTCGCAGACACCGCTCTCGATGCTGATGCTGGTCAAGATCCTGGAGGAGTCCGGCCTGCCGGCCGGCGTGGTGAACCTCTTCACGACCTCGTCGTCGGGCGCCACCACGGCGCCGCTGCTCCACGATCCCCGCCTGCGCAAGCTGTCGTTCACCGGCTCGACCGAGGTCGGGCGCAGTCTGATGGCGGAGTCATCGGACAACCTGCTCCGCCTGTCGATGGAGCTCGGCGGCAACGCGCCGTTCCTGGTCTTCGAGGACGCCGACGTCGACGCAGCCGTCGAGGGGGCGATGATCGCGAAGATGCGAAACGGGGGCGAAGCGTGCACGGCTGCCAACCGCTTCCACGTCGCGGCGCCGATCGCCGACCGGTTCGCCGAACAGCTGGCCAAGCGAATGGCCTCGCTCAAGGTCGGACGCGGCACCGAGGACGGCGTCGACCTCGGCCCGCTGATCGACGACAAGCAGCGCAGCAAGGTCGCAGAGCTCGTCGAGGACGCCGTCAAGCGGGGCGCCCGGCCGCTGACCGGTGGCCACGCGCTCGACGGCTCCGGCTACTTCTACGAGCCGACCGTGCTCACCGACGTCCCTGAGAACGCGGCGCTGCTGCGCGAGGAGATCTTCGGTCCGGTGGCGCCGATCAAGCCCTTCTCGACCGAGGAGGAGGCGATCGCCGCCGCCAACGACACCGAATACGGGCTCGTCGCCTACGTGTTCACCCGTTCCATCAAGCGCGCCCTGCGCGTCATCGAAGGCCTCGAGACCGGCATGGTCGGCCTCAACCAGGGCATCGTCTCCAACGCCTCCGCACCTTTCGGCGGCATCAAGCAGTCCGGCTTCGGCCGCGAGGGCGGCTATGAGGGGATCGAGGAGTATCTGGAGACGAAGTACGTGGCGGTCAACCTCTAGCGGGGCAGGCGCGAGACCGCGAGGAGCCGGCGGTAGCGGCGCGGGCGCCTGATCGCTCAGGAGCGCGATGACGCTCCGATGGGCGCCGCGGGCAGAGTCACCCCGGCCCCGGGCAGGGCCCCGGGCAGGGCTTTCCCCGCCGGCGTCGAACACGACGCGCGCATGCCTTATGTCAAGTGCGTGCGGGAACGACGACCATGACGAGGAGGATCAGCATGACCGAGAGGACCGCCGCGAAGCCGGCCAAGAAGCGCATCAGCCCGGCCAAGCCGAGGAGGCAGCGGCGCGGCAAGCCAACCCACAGCCAGATCTCCGAGCGCGCGTACTTCATCCACCTCGAGCAGCGTGGCTGCGAGCTCGAGAACTGGCTGCGTGCCGAGCGCGAGCTGATGGCGGCCTGACGCGGATCGAGGACGTGGAGGCCCTGGCCGGCCGGCTGATCGCCGGCGCCGGGCCTCCCGACGATCGAGCGAGGGAGCCGTCGGGTCGTGTGCATGACCTCGGTGGCCGGCTGGACGCACATCCCCGGCGCGGCCGGCTACAGCGTGGCCCGGTGGGCGGTGCGTGATCGTGCCGCGGAGGGCAGAGATCATCGTGAAGCTGACGCCGAAGCCCGAGCTAGATCTGCTGGTGCGCCGGACGGGCTGGCGCCGTCGCCGTTAGCCCGGCCCCGCAGGCTGCAATTCGCCTCAGTTGGCGCAGCCCGTCCCTGCGGAGGTCATCCCGGTGGCAAGGCAGGGCAGCACCGTGGGCGGCTGCCAGCTGCTGCCACTCAGGATCCCGGCGACGTTCGTCTGCAGGTATAGACGCATGATCAGCCGGAACGCTCGGCCCGCCGGTGAGGGAGCCAGTTATTACGGGCGAGTCGTCGGGCTGCAAGTCACTGGGGCGGCCGACTCGATCCTCGCGCCATCCCTGCTCGAGGCAGCCCACCGGGGCAATGCTGACGACGGCGAAGGTTCTTGAGGAATCGTTTGATACGGATCTACCATCGCCGGGGAGCGGGACGCCCGATCCGCGTCGTCTGGACGCTGGAGGAGCTCGGCGCGCCCTACGAGCTGGTGATCATGACCCCCGAGGAGGCGGCCTCCGAGGAGCACCGATCGCGTCACCCCCTGAGTCGCGTACCGGTGCTCGAAGACAGCGCGGGCACCGCCTTCGAGTCGACCGGCCTGTGTCTGCACCTCGCGGACCTTCACCCCGGCGCCGGGCTGATTCCGGACGCTGGAACGCACGGCCGGGCCCTCGTCTACCAATGGGCGCTCTTCGCCATGACCGAGATCGAGCCCCCGGCAATCGAGAGCTACCGGCGCCGTGAGGACCACCCCGAGCTGTCCGGGGCTGCCGCGCAACGCGCCCGTGGCGGCATCGACGCGATCGATGACGCGCTGCAGGGAAAGGGGTACCTGGTCGGCGACCGGTTCACCGTCGCCGACGTCGTCGTCAGCGAGGTGGTCCGCATCGCCGGGCGGATCGGAGTGTTCGAGTCCCAGGGCAGGATGGCCGAGTACCTGGCGGCCATGAAGGCGCGGCCGGCACGAGAGCGCGCAACGGCGAGGCTCGCCTAGCTCGCCGGTTGCGGATAGCTACGGCCTCTCGTCCGTACTGCGCCGCCATCCCGTGCGGGACAGCGACGATGTGGCGGCCGCTGCCGCCGGACAGACTAGCGGGATGAGCGGGGATCGTGACAACACTTCCTCGGGCGACGGCGCGGCGGCCGCGCTCGATCGCAGGCTTCAGGCGTGGCGGGCGCGCGTCACCGGGGGCGTCTCACCGGTCGCGCTGTCGCTGGCCTGCTTCGACTGGCTCGCCCATCTGGCCGACCGCCCGGGCAGGCAGGCCGAGCTTCTCGGGCATGCCGTGCGCAACGCGACCCGGGTGGGAGCGAGCGCGTTCTCAGGCGGGCGCGCCGCGGATGGTGAGTCACCGCCGGAAGATCCGCGCTTTGCCGGGCCGAGCTGGCGCCGCTGGCCGTTCAACGTGATCGCCGAGGCGTTCATGTTGACCGAGGAGTGGTGGCAGGAGGCGACGACGGATGTGCCGGGCGTATCGCGCCACCACGAGGCGATGGTGTCGTTCGCGGCAAGGCAGCTGCTCGACACCCTCTCGCCGTCGAACTTCCCCCTGACCAACCCCGAGGTGCTGGAAGCGACGCTCGAGCACCGTGGGGGCAATCTGGCGCGCGGCGCGCGCCTGCTCGCCGAGGACGTGCAGCGTCAGCTGACCGGCGCCGACCCGGTGGGCGCGGAAGCGTTCGTGCCGGGCGAGGCGGTGGCGAGTACTCCGGGCAAGGTCGTCTACCGCAACCACCTGATCGAGCTGATCCAGTACGAACCGTCGACGAAGACGGTGTACCCGGAGCCGGTCCTCGTCGTGCCGGCGTGGATCATGAAGTACTACATCCTCGATCTCTCACCACACAACTCGCTGGTGAAGTACCTCGTGGATCAGGGCCACACCGTGTTTATGATCTCGTGGCGCAACCCGAGCGCCGAGGATCGGGATCTGAGCATGGAGGACTACCGCCAGCTGGGCGTCGCGGCGGCGCTCGACGCCGTCTCCGCGATCGTGCCGGATCGCGGTGTTCACGCCGTCGGCTACTGCATCGGCGGGACGATGCTGGCGATCGCAGCGGCGGCGATGGCGCAGGACGGCGACGATCGCCTGCGCTCGATGACGCTGTTCGCCGCCGAGACCGACTTCACCGAACCCGGCGAACTGCAGCTGTACATCGACGAAAGCCAGCTCGCCTACCTCGAGAGCGGGATGCGGGACCAGGGATATCTGGACACCAAGCAGATGGCGGGCGCGTTCCAGCTGCTGCGCTCCAATGACCTGATCTGGTCGCGCCTGGTGCGCGAGTACCTGCTCGGCGAGCGCCAGCTGCCCAACGACCTGATGGCCTGGAACGCGGACGGTACCCGGCTCCCCTACCGGATGCACTCCGAGTACCTGCACGGCCTGTTCCTGCGCAACGATCTGACCGAAGGGCGCTACCTGGCCGGCGGGAGGGCGGTGGCGCTGAGGGACATCCGCGTGCCGATCTTCATGGTCGGTACCACGCGCGATCACGTCGCTCCGTGGCGCTCGGTCTACAAGCTGCACCTGGTCGCAGACGGGGAGATCACCTTCGTCCTGACTAGTGGCGGTCACAACGCAGGGATCGTCAGCGAGCCCGGGCACGGGCACCGCAGCTTCCGCTATGCCACCCGCCCAGCCGGCGCTCCCTACGTCGATCCCGACCGCTGGGTGGCCGAGGCCCCCACTCGCGAGGGCTCGTGGTGGACGGCCTGGCACGCCTGGCTGGTCGAGCGCTCGGGCAGCCGCGGGGCCCCGCCGGCCATGGGGGCACCGGATCGCGGATACCCACCCCTCGACGACGCCCCCGGTGCGTACGTGCTGCAGCCATGATCAGGGCACATGGACAGATCCGCGCCGGCACTGGGGCGAGGAGGCGGCGATTGAGCTGATGGAGCCGCGGGTGTTCATCGAGAACCGCACCTTCGACGAGATCGAGACCGGGGAGACCGCGACACTGGCCCGCACCCTGAGCACCGCGGACATCGAGTTGTTTGCGGTGATGTCGGGCGACGTGAACCCCGCCCACGTGGACGTGCAGTACGCCCACAGCGACGTCTTCCACACGATCATCGCCCACGGCATGTGGGGCGCATCACTGATCTCGACCCTCCTCGGCACCAAGCTGCCCGGACCGGGCACAATCTATCTCGAGCAGACTCTGCGCTTTCGCCGCCCGGTGACCGTCGGAGACACGATCACCGTATCGGTCACGGCCACCGCAAAGGACTCCGAGCGCCCCCGGATCACGTTCGAATGCCGCTGCGTCAATCAGCGCGATGAGACGGTGATCGACGGCGTGGCCAACGTGATCGCGCCGACCGAGAAGGTTCGCCGTCCACGTGTGGTGCTGCCCGAGGTCCACCTGCTTGAACACGGCGTCCTGTTCCGGGAGCTGCTGGCCAGAACCGAGACGCTCGAGCCGATCCGCATGGCGGTGGTGCACCCGGTGGACCGGGACACCCTGCTCGGGGCGGTCCAGGCGGCCCAGGAGGGACTGATCATCCCGGTCCTCGTCGGGCCGGAGGAGCGCATCCGCTCCGTGGCCGCGGCGCACGACGTGGCCATCGACGGTCTGTCGCTGATCGCCACCGAGCACAGCCACGAGGCGGCCGAACGGGCGGTGGCACTCGCCCGCAGCGGCCAGGTGGACGCGCTGATGAAGGGCAGCCTGCAAACCGACGAGCTGATGAGCGCCGCCGTCGCTGTGCACATCGGACTGGCGACCGACCGGCGAATGAGCCACGTGTCCGTGATGGACGTCCCCACCTATGCCCGCCCACTGTTCATCACCGACACCGCGTCGAACATCGAGCCGGATCTGGCGGCCAAACAGGACATCGTTCAGAACGCCATCGACCTCGCCCTCGCGGTCGGCGTCGAGACGCCAAAGGTGGCCATCCTGTCGGCCATCGGGACGGTGAACCCGAAGCTCCGGTCCTCGCTGGAAGCGGCCGTGCTGGCGAAGATGGCCGAGCGCGGCCAGATCGTCGGCGGCGTGGTCGACGGGCCCCTGGCGTTCGACGACGCGGTCTCTCCCGCGACCGCTCGGGTGAGGGGAATCGCCTCGCCGGTCACCGGGCGGGCCGACATCGTCGTTGTCCCTGACCTCGAAAGCGGAGCCATGCTGGTCCAGCAATTGGGCGCCCTGGGTGACTCGCAGGCCGCCGGCATCGTCCTCGGCGGGCGCGTGCCGATCGTGCTCACCAGCCGAGCTGACAGCCCACTCGGGCGCGTCGCCTCGTGCGCGCTGGCGGTCCTGGTGGCGCGGGCGGCCCCGTGGTGGCGCGGGCGGCCCGGCGGGTGAGACGCGGCCAGGATGAGGAGGACCCGCGGAGCAGCCGGCCCCCTCATGCCCGCCCCGGCGCCTCGGCGCTGACGGTCGGGGAGGCGGTCTTCCGAGCTGAGGGACGCTGTCGTTCGCGGCCAGCGTGCGCCGGATAGATTGTCCCGGCCGATGTTCGACCATGTCACCATCAGAGTCACCGACAGGACCCGGTCAGAGTTGTTCTACGACTCGGTTCTGAGGGCGCTCGGGGTCGATCAGAGCTACCGGCTCGGGACCTACTCGGAGTGGCAGGACTTCTCGCTCACCGAGGCCGACGGCGCCAACCGGCCGACGCGGCGACTCCACCTCGCCTTCCTGTCCCCCTCCCGCGAGCAGGTCGATGAGTTCTGGCGGGCCGGCACCGAGCGCGGCTATGCCTCCGACGGAGAGCCGGGGCCGAGGCCCCAGTACGGCGGGAAGTACTACGGGGCATTCCTGCTTGATCCCGACGGCAACAGCACCGAGGCCGTCCACCACGGCTCGCCGCGCCGCGGCGGGATCATCGACCATCTCTGGATCCGCGTGGGCGACCTCGCCGCGGCCAGGCGCTTCTACGAGACCATCGCGCCGTATGCCGGCCTGCGCCTCAGGGACGAGCAGCCGAACCGGGTGCAGTTCGCCGGCGCCACGGGGTCGTTCTCGCTCGTGCCCGGGACGCGGACCGAGAACCTGCACCTGGCGTTTCCGGCCGATGACGACGCCGACGTGGAGCGATTCCATCAGGCCGCCATCGAGATCGGCTCCCAGAGCCATGGGCCGCCCGGGGAGCGCCCGCAGTACCACCCCGGCTACTACGCCGCTTACGTCCTCGACCCCGACGGCAACAACGTCGAAGTCGTCAACCATCATCGCGCCTAGAGTGCCTCGACCGAGACACTAGATGACCGAGCAGGAGCTGACCGAGCAGGAGCTGACCGAGCAGGAGCTGACCGGCGGCCGAGACGGGATCATCCTCGGCGAGGACGGCGTGGCGCGCTGCCGGTGGGCGGACTCGACCCCGGCCTACCGCGCCTACCACGACACCGAGTGGGGCTTTCCGGTCTCCGACGACGTGCGCCTGTTCGAGAAGCTCAGCCTCGAGGCCTTCCAGGCCGGCCTCTCGTGGCTGACGATCCTGCGCAAGCGGCCGGCGTTCCGGCACGCATTCGCGGGCTTCGACTTCGAGCGGATCGCCGGCTTCGGCGAAGCTGACGTCGCTCGTCTCCTCGCCGACGCCGGGATCGTGCGCCATCGGGGGAAGATCGAGGCGGTGATCAACAACGCCCGCCGCGCAGTCGAGCTGGTGCAGACCGAGGGGTCCCTGGCCCGCTACGTGTGGCGCTTCGAGCCGGAGGCGCGGACCGGCGGGCTGGACCGCGCCGGGCTGGCCAAGCTCGCACACACGGCCGAGTCGAAGGCGCTGGCCAAGGACCTCAAGGCCCGCGGCTGGCGGTTCGTCGGGCCCACGACCATCTATGCGTTCATGCAGGCGATGGGACTCGTGAACGACCACCTCGACGGGTGCGATGTGCGGATGAGCGTCGGCCACGCCCGGGAGCGCTTCCAGCGGCCGTAGCGATCAGCCGCGAACCGGCCGCGGGCCGGTAGAGCTGTTGGCGAGGTATGAGCGCGCCGACGAGGGCCCCGATGATGCCGCCGAACTCAGCGGTTGTGCGTGGCGCGCCAGGAGGCGTGTGCTGCCCCCAGTTCACCGACCGGCTCGCCGTCCTCGAGCAGCTCACGGTGCAGCGGCGCCCAGCGCGCGCCGGCCCGGGCCTTCGCCGCCGTGAGGTAGAGCAGGCCCTGCATGCGGCGCAGGAGCAGCGCCTCGGGCGGCAGTCGCAGCCGCCCCATCTGGGAGGCGCGCTCGCCGGCGCCGTCGCCATCGCGCTCGCGGGCGCCGTTGGCTCCGCGCTCGCCGACGGCGTCGCCCCGATGCTCGCCGCCGTCGAGGCCACCCCGCTCACCGGCGCCGTCGTTCTCGCGCCGGTGCTCGCCAGGCTGCAGGCGCACCAGCTCCTCGGATCGCCGCCACGCCGACCCGCGGCGCAGCCACCCAAGCAGGAACCGCCCGTCGAAGTCGGCGCCGTCGGCGGGCAGGTAGCCGAGCTCCCGCAGCGCGGCCACGAGCGCGTCGGCGTCCTCGTCGCGCACGGCACGCGACACCGCCGCCTCGCGGCGCAGATAACCCTTGGGCAGCTGCCGCATCATGCCGAAGTCGAAGAACGACACGCGGCCGTCCGGACGTAGCAGGTAGTTGCCCGGATGCGGGTCGCCGCAGGCCAGATCGAGTCCGGTGGCGGTGCCGTAGTAGAAGCGGTAGACGGTCTCGATGTAGCGGTCACGAACCGCGTCCGGTTCCCGGATCACCTGCTCGAAGCCGATGCCGTCCACCCACTCGGTTACCAGCACGCGCCGGCGGGCGAGATCCGTTTCGACGCGGGGAACGTGGATGAACGGATGATCGCGCCAGTGGCGTGCCAGGCGCCGGTGATTGGCCGCCTCCAGCTCGTAGTCGCACTCCTCCACGATCCGCTCGCGCAGCTCGGCGAGCAGGTCCCTGACGTCGAGATCGGGCTTGAACTGGCGCAGCAGCGGAAGCAGCGCGGTCAGACTGCGCATGTCGGACTCGACAACGTCCGCGATCCCCGGGTACTGGACCTTGACCGCGACGTCCGCGCCGTCGTCGGTCCGGCCTCGGTACACCTGGCCGATACTGGCCGCGGCGACCGGCTCCGGATCGATGTGCGCCAACACGCGCTCCGGGGCCTCTCCCCACTCCTTGGCCAGGAGCTTGCGCATCTGCTTCCAGCCGACCGGCGGGATGTCGTCGCGGAGCTCGGCCAGACGCCGCTGCAGATGCGCCGACTGTTCCTCGGTCAGCCCCGGGAACTCGATCGTCGAAAGGGCCTGCCCCGCCTTCATCGCGGCGCCGCGCATCGCCGACAGCTGGTCCACCAGCACGTCGATGGTGGCGACCACGCGATCGCCCCGGCGCTGGCGCTGCTCCTCGGCGGTGCCGCGCCCGTCCAGACGATCGGCGGTCAGACGCCTCGCGCTCTCCGCCGCCACGCGTCCCAACCGCGCCGTTCGCGCTACGCGCCCGCGCGTTGGTCGAGAAGCTCTCCGGTCCGCCATCACACCAGTCTGGCAGGCGGGACTCGGCGTGGCGTACGCTTGGGCCGTGCCGCTCCCCCGTTTCCCGAAGCGTCGTGCCGCGAAGGAGGAAGCGATCTCGATCGGGGATCCGCGGCTCGCGGGCTGGGAAACCGTGAGCACGTTCGAGGCCCGGACGACCGCCCTGGCGTGGCGGGACCAGCTCCGAGGTTTGGGCCTCGATGCCAGCTGCGTTGCCGATCATCCGCTCGATCGCTTCGGTCGCGGTGAGCTCTACCTCGTCGTGCCACCCGACCAGTGGTCGCGAGCCAACGAGGTCGTCGAGAACCTCGACGGGGATGACGCCCCGTGACTCGGGTGCTGGTCACCGGGTCGAGCGACGCTCTCGCCCTGAAGCGGCGCGCCTGCGGACAGAGCAGGGGTGCGAGGTGATGCTGCACGCCGCCATGACGATCGAGCCGTCGACGCCTCGCACGCCCTGCCGGGCGCGCCCATGAGGCCGCGCTGATCGCGGACCGATCGGTGGTGTTCGTCTGCGACCTGTCGTGGAGTGTCTGGGCGTCGTATTGTCTGAGCCTCATGGCGGTGAATGTCGTTCGAGCGGCGGACCGGGTTGCGGGAACCGCGATCGAGCACTTGACGAGCGCCCACCATGCTCGTCGGCTGGGCAGGCTCGGGCGCTCCGCGCAGCGCACGCCGCCGGAGGACGGACGCTTGTGGGCCGCGGAGGATCCGCCGCCGCGGGCAGGCAACGCGATCGAGGTGCTGATCGAGGGCGCGGCCTACTTCCCGGCGCTCGAGCAAGCGATCCGGCGCGCACGGCGCAGCGTGCTGATCGCCGGGTGGTGCGTCACACCGGGGTTCGCGCTGCGCCGCGGCGAGCCGCCGGTGCTGTTGCGCGAGTTGTTGGGCGAGGCGGCCGAGTCGGCTGAGGTTCGCGTACTGTTGTGGGCAGGGGCTCCGGTGCGCGTGTTCGCACCGCGCCGAGCGTCGGTGCGCGAGGGGCGCGACGAGCTTGTCCGGGGGACGCGGATCAAGGCCGCGCTGGACGCGCACGAGCGCCCGATGCACTGCCACCACGAGAAGCTCGTCGTGATCGATGAGGAGGTCGCGTTCGTCGGCGGTATTGACCTGACGGACCTCGGCGGTGATCGCTGGGACACGCCCGAGCATCCGGGGCGGGGGCGCCTGGGCTGGCACGACGTCGCCTCGCGGTTGCGCGGGCCGGCGGTGGCCGACGTCGGGCGCCACGTCGCTGAGCGTTGGCAGGCGGTCACTGGCGAGCGCCTGGAAGCGCAGCCGGCCGATCTGGTCAGCGCGGGCGATGTGGAGCTGCAAGTCGTGCGGACCGTCCCCGAGAAGCTGTATGACTTCGCGCCGCGAGGCGAGTTCCGGATCATCGAGGCGTACCTACGCGCCCTGCGCTCCGCGCAGCATCTGGTGTACCTGGAGAACCAGTTCCTGTGGTCGCCGGAGGTCGTGAGCATCCTGGCCGAGAAACTCCGCCACCCGCCGACCGACGAGCTTCGCGTCGTGATCATGCTGCCCGGCAAGCCGAACAACGGAAAGGACGACACCCGCGGGCAGCTCGCCCTGCTGGGGCAAGCCGACGGCGACCAGGGACGCTTCCTCGCCACCACCATCCGGGCGCGCTCGGGCAACTCCAGCGACCGCGTGTACGTGCACGCGAAGGTTGGAATCGTTGACGACCGCTGGCTCACGCTCGGGTCGGCAAACCTCAACGCGCACTCCTTCTTCAACGACACCGAGGTCAACGTCGTCACCTGCGACGCGGCGCTCGCGCGCGACACTCGACTGCGACTGTGGGCCGCGCATCTCGAACGAGACATCGAAGAGGTCGCCGGCCACCCAAGCACCGTCGTCGACGAACTCTGGCGCCCGATCGCGGCCGAGCAGCGCGAGCGCCGCAACCGCGGTGAGCCGCTGACCCACGGATTGGTAGAACTGCCGGCGACCTCACGCCGGTCCGAACGGCTGCTCGGCCCGCTGCAGGCGCTCCTGGTTGACGGTTAGCCGCTCGCCCACGCCTTGCCGAGCGGCTCATGCGCGAGCGTCATCGGCGCCCGCGGTGGGTAGTCGCTTTGCCGCCACGAAGTGGGGCGGTGTCTCATCGGTCGGTTGGGTCGCTGCTCATCTGAGCCCTCTGGGCTCAACGGCCGCGGCGGTGCACGTGGGCTTGAGTCCGGCGGCTGAACACGCCCGGCGTGGCGATCGCGAGGAACTTCGTGGTGGCGGTGCCCACCTTCGCACACGCGTCCAACGCAGCCCGCGCCGCGGCGAACCTTCGCCGGATCGGATCGCGGGCCGCGCGCACGCAGCCCGGTGGTTGCGGACGTCGACACCGTCGTGCTGACCCACATGCATGGCGACCACCTGGACGGTGCCGTGCACATCCGAGGCCCTGTGCTCGTGCACGACAGCGAGTTGCGGTTCTCACGCACCCGGGGCGCACGCATGATGCAGCGGGTGCTCCGCCAGCCCATCCCGGCTCTCAGGACCCGTGCACAGTCGCATCGTGATGCTTTGATGCGACTGTGGCCAAGGTGGGGACAACGTTGACGATCGACGAAGACGTCCTGAAATGGTCAAGATCCGCGCGGCACGCACCGGCAAGCCGGGCAGCGCGGTGGTCGAAGAGTCGCTCCGGCGCGACCTGAAGCTCGACGTTCTCGACGAACTGAGGTCCAACACAAAGCTCTCCGAAGCGAAGGCCACCGAACTGGCGCTTGAGGCGCACCACGAGACCAGGCCTCGCAGACGGGGATCTGGTGCGGGCAGTCCTTGACCCGAACGTCCTGATCTCAGCTGTCCTGTCGTCCCGGGGAGCATCGGCAGAACTGCTCCGCGGCGGCCGCGATGGGGCCTTCGAGCTGATCGTTTCCCGGCTTCTGCTCGCTGAGCCCGATCGCGCGGTTGCCTACCCCAAGTCCGAAAGCGGATTTGCTCAGCCTCGAATCTCGGATGGCCAGACGCGTTGGCTGAGCGCAAGCCGCGATGAGTCTTCATTCGTCGCCGAGTCGCTTCGCCGGCGCACTTGAGTCTGCTGCCGTTGCTTGAGGTCCAGCCACAGCCGAAGGGGTCAGGACAGCAACCCCAGCGCTTCCCGGAGCTCCTTGTCGCTGAGGTACGAGCGCGATTCGATGATCAGGCCATGGCGAACCCGCACCAGCACTCCCCACGGACTGATCAAGTTGCCGTTGTCCCGAATCTCGCCGAGAATCGCAAATCGATGCGATTCGACCCGCCGGACCTCGCTCACGACCACTCGTACCACCGGCCACTGTGTGTCCCACCACGCCCGCATGCCCCGTGTGTGGTCGACGCCCGAACAGCTGCGCCGGACGGCTGACAACGCCCTCGCCCTGGAGTGCGGGCATCTCGCGCAGGCCGTTGGGAACCGCATCATCAGCGATTCCTCGACCAGCGTCTGCTCGGCGTAGGCGCCGGGGAGCGCACCGACAGGTCGGTGGTGTCCACGCCGCTGCTCCCGCGCAGCAGGGGCAGCGCGACGACGGGCGTCCCGGTCGGCGAGCTGCGCCGGCACCCGGGGCGGTGCTCGGCGATCTCGGCGTGCGTGTCAAGCACGCCTAAGACGTGAGCACCGAGGATGTAGCGGCGGTGGCGCTCGACGATCAGCTTGCAGAATCCGAGCGGGTGATCGTCGATCACGGGGCGCACGAGGTCCTCGTAGCGTGCCACCCCCGACTTCGCAGTCGTAGTGCTCTCGGGCTTGGGCCTCGGTCAGTCCCACCCCGCCGTACTCGGGGTCGGTGAAGCTGCCGGTGGGGACGAGCTCGTGCGTGAACCGCCGCCGGGTGCCGAGTACTGCGTTCTCGGCGGCGACCCGACCCTCGAGACGTGCACTGGGCACAAGGCATGCTGATCCCGTTGACGTCCCCGCCGCGAAGACGTGCGGCAGGTTGCTCCGGAGAGCGTCGTCGACCTTGC
>JADGPN010000620.1 GCA_017882465.1 Solirubrobacteraceae bacterium | reverse complement strand
CGGAGGAGGGGCTTTGCGAGATCGTTATGCACGGTCATCGCGTGTTCTACCGCTCGGCCGGCAGCGGCCCGGTGCTGGTGCTGATCCACGGCATCACGTCGACCTCTGCGACGTGGGCATACGTGCTCCCGTCCCTCGCTGAGCACTTCACGGTGATCGCTCCCGATCTGATCGGCCACGGCGAGTCGGCCAAGCCTCGGGGGGATTATTCGCTGGGGGCGTATGCGGCCGGGATCCGCGATTTGCTCATTGCCCTCGGGCACGAGCGCGCGACGGTAGTCGGGCACTCGCTCGGTGGTGGCGTGGCGATGCAGCTCGCCTACCTGTTTCCTGAACACTGCGAGCGGCTGGTGCTTGTTGGCAGCGGCGGACTTGGTCGCGAGATCAACGCGCTGTTACGGGCTGCCAGCCTTCCGGGCTCTGAGCTGATCCTGCCGTTGCTGGTCAACGACCGGGTCCTGGGGCTTGGCCGGGTCGTCGGTGATCTGCTCGGCCGCATCGGACTGCGCGTGCACGCCGACCTCGGAGAGGTCCTGCGCGGTCACGCCTCGCTTTCTGACGGCGACGCGCGCGCGGCGTTCCTGCACACGTTGAGGCCGATCGTGGACGTCCGCGGCCAGCGGGTCGACGCGACTGATCGCATGTATCTCGCCCAGTCGATCCCTTTCATGATGGTCTGGGGGGAACGCGACCCGATCATCCCCGTGGCGCACGGGCGCGCGGCGCACGAGCTGGTCCCGGGCAGCCGGCTTGAGGTGTTCCCCGACGCGGGGCATTTCCCGCACCTCGACGACCCGCTTCGCTTCGTCCGCGTGATACTCGACTTCGTCGAGACCACCCCGCCGGCGCAAGTCGATGCAGCGCGCTGGGGCGAGCTACTGCGTAGCGGCTCCCCCGCGCCCGGCGACCCGCCCGAGAGCACCTCCGCGGCTCGCTGACACCAGGCGACCTCAGGGGCGGCCCGCCGGCCGCGCCGTGAACACGCCCTATTGAGGTGAGTCCGGCGCACGTCCCTTTTTGAACGAGCAGGCACGACGTGTGCGTTCGCGGGTCCTGTGCTGTCGCGCCGCGATCGCGAAGCAGTGGCGGCCGTCCGGAGCGTGTGTGGAAGCCAACCGCACTCCGTAGGGGGCGGATCTCCAGCCCGGACGCGACCGGTTGCCTGCACACCCGCTCCACGGCGCTGGTTTGCGGGGGCGCGAGCCGAGCGTTGCCCGTGTTCGGTGGAGCAGCGCCAAGAGATCGTCAGACTCGGCGTGCGCGAGGTGCGAAGCAGCGCTTAGCCTGGATCCACCGAGTAGCTGTGTCAGATGACGCCGGAGCGGCCGGATCGGTGGGACGTCATGGTTTTCGCTGGTTGGTCGGGCGTGATGTGGCACTTCGGGGCTGGTGAGGCCGCGTTTCACCGGTTGGGGTGCGCGGTTCGGGCAGAGGCGTGCTGGCCGTTGCCGGCGGGGGCTGCTGAATCGGTGTTGGTGTGCCCCCCGGGGTGGGGTCAGGTGAGGGCGGGGAGCGCGCGGATGCGTGTGAGCGCGTTGTTGAAGTCCTGTTGCCAGGGCCAGCGGGCGGGAAGCCGGAGCGTCCATTGTCGGCTGGTGCGGGTCAGTCGTCCTGGGATCCGGAACAGCCGGCGGCGGCGGGTCGACGCGGTCGCGGCGACGTGGTCAGGTAGGCCGATCTGGCTGGTCCATCGCCCGAGGTTGTGCGAGAGGGCGCCGATCACGGTCCAAGCACTGTTGGCGGGGAACTGGCCTGACGGGAAATGCGCAAACGCTTGGTCCTTGAGATCGCGGATCGCGAGCTCAACGACGGCGTGCTCGCGATGCTCGGCCTCGACAAGCTTCAGCGCTTCGCTGCGGTTGCTAGCGAACGCGTGATAGCGCCAATCGGGAAACAGTTCGGCCTGCCGTCCGGTCAGCCGGGTGCGGCGCGCGATCAGCCGCCAATCACCGAGCTTGGTCTCGGCGATCTGCGCCTCACCGGTCTTCGGATAGTCCTCGAGCGTGATCCACGCGCTCTCGGGGATCAGATCGATCAGCGCCCGAATCGTCTTGCTCTGCTTGACCCCGATCGAGAACTCCACCCCGCCAGCGTCGAACGTCTTGAACAGCTTGTGGTTCTCAAACCCGGTATCGGCACGAATCAGGATCATGCCCGTCGCGCCCGCACGACGGACCCGGGCGAGCAGCTCGTCAACAAACCGCGGGTTCCCGCGCTGCGTGTTCGCCTTGCCCTTGCGGTTGCGGATATGCAGCACCTCCCCCGTCCCTGAGCGCGTCGCGAGCAGCGGGTGATACCCCAGCTGTTTGGTGTACCCGTACGAGGCGCCCTGCTTCTGATCGCCGTGAACCTCCCCGACGAACGAATCGATATCAATCACCAGCCGCTGCGCGCCCGGCCCGGCGCCCGCCTCCCACGCCCGGCAGAGCGTCTGGTCAAGCACCCGGTCGAGCTGGCGGACATGCCCAAACGTGAACGCCCGCAGAAATGTCCCCAACGTCGATGGCGCCATCACCCCGTGCCCCAACACCAGCCCCGTGCTCCCCGCCCTCATCACATCCATGTCATCGATGCTGTCCGCGCCGGCGAGCATCCCGTGCACCAACGTCATCACCTTGCGCCCCGGCATCGCCGCGCCCGGGACCCCAGCCCCGAGCAACACCGTGTCATTCACCAGCCGCTCGATACCGAGCCGTCCCGCCAACGACGCGGTCAACAACAACCCCGCATCGCTGACCAGCCGCTCCTCATCGAAAACGACAGCGACCTGATCCGGGCTCGCGGGCCCCGTGATCACGTCCGCCTGGTCATGCACCATGCAAGTGACCCCCTGGTGCAGGACCCGCAGCCGCCGACACGGCCCGTCTTGCCTGCTCAGGGGGTCATTTAAGACTCAGCCCCGGACGGACCCATCCAGAGTTTCGGTGGATCCAGGCTAAGGCACGAACGCGCTCGCCCCGGCCCAGGCGCCCGGAGG
>JADGPN010000619.1 GCA_017882465.1 Solirubrobacteraceae bacterium | reverse complement strand
GCGGATGCCGGCGGGCCCGCGCCCGTCCGCCGCCGAGGCCCGGACCACCGTCGTCGATGCGCCCGCCACCGCGGCGGCCGGCCACTCGCGCAAGGCGCGCCGCACCCGCCCCCCGGCCGACACGGGCCGCAGCGCCGAGACCGCCCGGAGCGCTGACACGGGCCGGACAGTGGGCCTGGGCCGGGAAGCCGCGCCAGGATGGACGGACGCGCCGGATCGCAGTGCCGCGCCGGACCGCAGTGCCGCGCCGGACCGCAGTGCCGCGCCGGACCGCAGCGCGAAGCCGGAGCCGACCGAGCCCGACCACGACGAGCAGCTGACGATCCCGCTCGAGCCGCCGGAGTGAGCGCCGTCCCCCGCTGCGTCAGTGCCCGCCGGGCTGCAGCACGAAGGAGAAATACGCGCTCACCGCGCCGATCAAGAGGATGCCCGTGATGATCAGCGCCCGGGACTTGATGATGTGTCCGAAGATCCCGATCAGCAGCCCGATCACCAGCGCGATCTCGAACAGGGTCAGGTGGGACGCCTGGGCGGCAACGAGGATCATCGCGGGCGCGAGCATCGCACAGCCCCCTATATTTCGCGGCAGATGAGCGACCGGCAACCCAACTCGGTACAGGACGTGAGCACCGGTCTGCGTGAGGCCGGTTACCTGCCCGGCGCGTCCACGGCGCTCGTCTCCTACCTGGCCACGAAGCTGGGCAAGCCGATCCTCGTCGAAGGGCCGGCCGGCGTCGGCAAGACCGAGCTGGCCAAGGCGCTGGCCCGCTATCTCGGCCGGCGGCTGGTGCGCCTGCAGTGCTACGAGGGCCTCGACGAGGCCAAGGCGCTGTACGAGTGGAACTACCGCAAGCAGCTGCTGCGCATCCAGACCGAGTCGAGCGACACCGGCTGGCAGGACGTGCAGGAGGACATCTTCGGCGAGGAGTTCCTGCTCGAGCGGCCGCTGATGACGGCGATCGCCTCTCCCGAGCCCGTCGTGCTGCTGATCGATGAGATCGACAAGACCGATCAGGAGTTCGAGGCGATGCTGCTGGAGCTGCTGTCGGACTTCCAGATCTCGATCCCCGAGCTGGGGCGGATCGAGGCCCGGACCCACCCGGTCGTGCTGCTGACCTCGAACAACACCCGCGAGCTCACCGAGGCGCTCAAGCGCCGCTGCCTGTACCTGTGGCTCG
This sequence comes from Solirubrobacteraceae bacterium, assembly GCA_017882465.1. Lineage (GTDB taxonomy): Bacteria > Actinomycetota > Thermoleophilia > Solirubrobacterales > Solirubrobacteraceae > Palsa-465. The sequence continues at coordinate 1,803 of JADGPN010000619.1, read as the reverse complement.
ACTATCCCGAGCTCGAGCACGAGCTGGAGATCGTCCGCCTGCACTCCCCCGAGCTCGACCAGAGCGTGGCCCGGAAGCTGGTCGAGATCATCCACCAGGTCAGGGAGCTCGACCTCAAGAAGCCCCCCTCGATCGCCGAGTCGATCGACTGGGCCCGCGCGCTGCTGTTGCTGGGCTCCCGCGACATCGATGCGGCCACGTTCAACGAGACGATGAGCGTGATCGTCAAGCACCGCACGGATCTGGACACCGTCGCGGCCCGGATCGGGGTCAAGCTGAGCGATGCCGCCGCCCCCGCAGCCTAGGCGCCCCAGCTACGGCGGCATCCCGGCCAGCGGCCCGGGCTCATTCGACGGGCAGCTGCTGGCGTTCGCCGAGGACCTGCGCGAGGAGGGCGTCGCCGTCGGCACCTCCGAGATGCTCGACGCGTTCGGCGCGCTGCAGGAGATCTCGTGGACCGACCGCGATGACTTCAAGGAGGCGCTCGCGGCCACGATCGCCAAGTCCCCTGAGGACCGGCGCGTGTTCGAGCTGGTGTTCGAGCGCTTCTTCTTCCGCGCCGCCGAGGCGGAGGCCACGCGCCAGGAGATCACCGAGGGACAGGGCCTTCAGGGCGGCGAAGACATCGATCTCGACACGCTGCGGCGTCAGATCGCCGAGGCGCTGCGCGACGGCTCGGAGGGGGCGATGCGCGACCTTGCCCGTCTGGCCATCGCCGCCTTCGGACGCGGCGAGGGCTCGGGCGTGCTGGGCGTCGACGTGCAGCGAATCCGCCGACAGCTCGGACTCCGCGCCGAGCCCCAGCCCGATCTGCCCGAGGAGGACCCCCGCCGGGAGGGGCTTCCGCGCGAGCAGCTGCGGCGCTTCGAGGCCCACCTGCGCCGCGAGCTCGAGCGAGGCCTGATCGAGCGCACGTCCTCGCTGCCGCCCAAGCGCCCGCTGAACGATCTCGATCGCGCCCTCCCCACCGGCCCCGCGCAGGACCTTGCACAGGTGCATCGCGTCGTGGCGCAGCTCAAGCGCCGGCTGGCGACGCAGGGTCACGAGCTGCGCGGGCGCAAGCGCCACGCCCACGTCGACGTGCGCCGCACGATGCGCGCATCGCTGCAGACCGGCGGCGTGCCGGTCGAGCTCAAGTACCGGCCCAAGCGGCCCCGCCGGCCGGAGATCTTCGTGCTCTGCGACGTCTCGACCAGCGTCACCAGCGCCAGCACCTTCTTCCTGAGCGTGCTCCACGCCCTGCACGACTCGTTCCGCAAGCTGCGCTCGTTCGTGTTCATCGAGCGGATCTCCGAGGTCACCGACGTGTTCGAGCGCGAGCGCGATTTCCGCGCCGCCAGCGAGGCGATCGGCCGCGATGCCGGCGTCGCCGACGTGTCGGGCTACACGGACTACGGCCGCGTGTGGACCGAGTTCCTGACCCTGATCGAGGACGAGCTGCATCCGCGCGCCACGGTGATCGTGCTCGGTGATGCGCGCACCAACGGCCGCCCGCCCCGCGACGACGTGTTCGCCGCGATCACCGCCAAGGCGGGTCGCACCTTCTGGCTCAATCCCGAGCCGCGGCTGTACTGGAACTACGGCGACTCGGTGATCGCCGCCTACGAGCGCCACTGCGTCGCGTTCGAGTGCTGGAACACCGACGGACTGAGTACGTTTGTTGATGCTCTGATGAAGGACACCTACTCCGCCTAGAACCGCCCTCCGTGACCTCATCTCGCACCCACTCGTACGCCGCGCGCGCGAACGCCTCCGCTGTTGGACACATCTCGGCCAGTCCGGCGGCAAGCCCGCGGACCACCG
>JADGPN010000618.1 GCA_017882465.1 Solirubrobacteraceae bacterium | reverse complement strand
GTGTCGCGCGAGCAGCTCTCGCTGCCCGGGGTGCACACGTGAGCCGCGCGACGTCGACGCGCGACACGTCGCCCGCGCCTCGGTCGGCGGTCGCCCGCGACGCGTCGCCACGCAACTCGTCTGAGCCCCCGCCTCACAGGCCGTGGACGGCTCAACGTCGCGTGTGGTCGCGTGAGGTGCTGCTGGGGCTGGGGTGCGGATGGGAGCGCGGGCGGATCACGATCCCAATCCGGAACGGGCCGGGCTGCTCGCCGGCCGCCACGTCGCGGTGGTGATGGACTGCGACCGGGCGGGCCGGATCGCCGCAGGGCGGGTCGCTGGCGATCTTCAGGCGGCGGGCGCGATCGCGCGCATGGTCGATCTCGCGCCGGGTCGCGATGATGGGTATGACCTGACCGACTGGCTGGCCGAGCGCGACAGCGACCCGCCGGCGTGTCTGCTCGCCGCGCTGCGCTTGCTCGTGATCGACCGGCCGGCGAGCGGGCGGGCGGTGTCGTGATCGATCTGCATTCCACGCCGCCGGTGGCTCTCGCGGTGGTCGGGATCGTCGCGTTGAGCGCGATTACCGGCTACCTGTTCGCCGTCGCGCGCTTGACACTAGACGACGCGCACGGCGAGAGCCACTGGTGGCGAGACCGCGACCGCGGGCGGGACTGCGCTCGACGCGGCCGGCGAGCGGTATGGGAGCGCGGATCGAGCACTTCAGTCAGGCGCTGAAAGCGTGCGAGGGCACGCGCCAGCGGCTGGGGCGGCTGGCGGAGACAGCGCGCGCGACCGCGACCGCGTTCCGGGAGTGTTACGCGGTGAGGTTCAAGCCGAGCGGGCGGCGGGTCGATGCCGGCGCGCGGGCGCCGTGGGAGCTGCGGCGCGAACGGTCCGCGGTTGGCGATCAGCGCGTGGCAGCCGTTCGATCGCAGCCTCGAGACGATGCTCGCGATCCTGGATGACCCAGGCGCGGACCTGCGCGCGTACGCGACCGCGTTAGATCGCCTCGCCGACGCCCCCGAGGCGGTCGCCGACGCGCTGCACGACAGCGACATCAACGCCGTGCTCGCGTCGTGCACGTTCTGCGGCAAACGCAGCCGTCAGGTCCGACGGCTGATCGCCGGGCCCGAGGTGCTGACCTGCGATCAGTGCGTCAGCACGTGCGTGACGGTGCTCGACGACGAGCTCAGCTCGGGCTGGCGGGAGCGGCACGACAGCGCCTAGCGACAAGCGACCGGGGTCCCTACCGGGACCGCCCGGCACGGGCCTGCTACGGCTGCTCACGCTCGGCGCCGTCGTCCTGGCCGTCCGCCGGTGCGAACTCGGGCGTGTGCGTGGCGCCGTTCGTGCGGCTGACGATGGTGCGGATCGTGCCGCGCGCGGTCTGTGCCGCGGTCGCGATGTCGCTGTGCGCGAGCCCGAGCCGGGCTGCGCGTTGGACGGCCTGCTCGTACTCGTGCTCGATCTCGCGCCGGCGCCGAGCGGCGCGCTCGACCGTGCGCAGGAGATCTGTGCCGAGCTCCTCGCGGGCGCGCGCCTGGCCGGCCTGCTCGGCGGCGGCGATCTCCCCCAGGCTCACGCCGGCGGTGATCGCGCCGCTCGCCGCCGCGATCACCGCTTGCTGCGCTTCGGCGGCCTGCGGTTCGTTCGCGTCGACCTGCGCGCGGAGGCGCTGTGCCGCGGCGGTGACGATCGCCTCCAGCTCGGGGGACAGCGACTCAACAACGGGTGCGGTGGCCATCAGCCTTCCTCTCAAACGCCGGCATAGAAGGGGTGCTGGACGAAGACGTGACCATGCCACACGCACCGGCCGGAACCCCGCTTGTCAGGATCCGCCAGCCGGCCGCTCATGGGGTGCCGCCCACGAGCTGGTCGATGCCACACGCCGGCCTCGCGCGGGGCGACGTGGCGCACCCCCCGCGCGTTCGCCGCCACCAACCAACCACTCGGCGCGAGAGACCTCGCCGCGCGGTCTCGATGTCGCCCCCGGCACCAGTCAACGGCCCCCGGCCCGGCCCTTCCCCGCCGCCCGTCGTTGCTGACGCTGGTGGTGGTTTCCTGACAGTCCAGGTGCGGTCCCGCCAGCATGCGCCTCCTCCTCCTCCTCCTCCTCCTCCTCCTCCTCCTCCTCCTCCTCGATGGCCCCGTCCCCCCTGCTCGTCTCGGTCGCCCGCGCCGATCTAGGCGCCCCGTCCGGAGCGCTCTCACCTCCGCGCAACCGCTCTCATCCGGGCGCGCAAACCGCTCTCACGAAAGCGCGCACCCACACACAACAGCAGCCTCCGAGAAAGGCGCGTCAAGGGCCCACACGGCAACGGCAGCACGCATTTGCATCAGGGATGCGTCTGGGGTACCCTGAGCGGCCATGACAGGCCGCCTACGCCCCGTCGAGGACCCCGGTGACGGTCGAGGGCTCTCGTGCTGGGCGATGCGCCTGGACGCCGTCTCAGAAGGGCTCAGCGTCGAGCGGTCGCGGGCCGAGCGCGTCCCGGTCGGCGGCTGCGCTGGGTGGGAGTGAGGGGTCGTGTTGTCGATCGGCAAGGTCGGGATGAGCCGCTCGCAGCAGCTGTATTACGAGGAGCAGGTCGCGAAGGGCCGTGAGGACTACTACGCCGGTAAGGGCGAGGCGCCGGGCCGGTGGGTCGGTGAGGGAGCCGGGGCGCTGGGGTTGTCGGGTGAGCTGGATGGCGAGCAGCTGAAGCGGCTGATGGACGGCCAGCATCCGGCGAGTGGCGAGCAGTTGGCGGTGCGTGGTTCGAGGGCGTCGACGGCGGCGTTGGATTTGACGTTTTCGGCGCCGAAGAGCGTGAGCGTGCTGTTCGCGGTCGGCGACGAGCAGCTCTCACGGGTGCTTGTCGAGGCGCACGAGGAGGCGGTCGGCGCGGCTGTGTCGTATATGGAGCGGGAGGCGTGCCGGGTGCGGCGGGGGCACAATGGGACGAAGGCGGAGCGGGAGGCGGGGTTGGCGACGGGGTTGCAGCGGGCGCGACCTGAGCG
>JADGPN010000617.1 GCA_017882465.1 Solirubrobacteraceae bacterium | reverse complement strand
GCTGGACATCAACCTGCCGGGGGCGTCGGGCTGGAACCTCCTCCGCGGTCCCGAGCTGGCGGCGGCCGGGTCGCCGCCGGTCTACGTGGTCAGCGCAACGTCGATCCCCACGGCGCGGCTCCGCGAGTTCAACGTGGCCGGCTTCCTGCCGAAGCCCTTCGCCCTGCCGACCCTCGTCGACGTCGTGGAGCGGACGCACCTCAGTGGCGAGGGAACGGCCGAGGCTGCTTCCGGAGGAGGCCTGGATGCTCTTTGACCTCGCGATGATCGCCTTGACCCTGGTCTGGGCTCTTGCGTTCTTCGCGTTCCTCTGGCTCGCGAGGAAGCTCGCCCGATGAACCTCGGCGACCTCGTCGGGGGCGTGATCGCCCTCCTGCTTGGCGTGTACCTCTTCTGGACGCTGCTCCGCCCCGAGGACTTCTGAGCCGTGCCGAACCTTCCCGGCCTGATCCAGATCGTCACGGTCCTGGCCGCCATCGTCCTCGTGACCCGACCCGTTGGCGGGTACATGCGGCGCGTATTCGAGGGCGAGCGGACGTTCCTCTCCCCCCTGATGCGCCCCGTCGAGCGCGGGATCTATCGCGTCATGGGCGTGGACGAGACGGTCGAGCAGCGCTGGACCGGCTACGCGGTGTCGATCCTGGTCTTCGCGTTCGTCGGCATCCTCGTCCTGTACGTCCAGCAGCGGCTCCAGGGCTCCCTGCCACTCAATCCGAGCGGCTTTGGAGCGGTTCCGCAGGACCTGTCGTTCAACACCGCGGTCAGCTTCGAGACCAACACGAACTGGCAGAACTACAGCGGCGAGAACACGCTGAGCTACCTGACCCAGATGGCGGGGCTCACGGTTCGGAACTTCACGTCTGCCGCGATGGGTCTCGTGGTCGCGATCGCGCTTGCGCGGGGCCTGGTCCGCCGCTCCGCGAGCACGATCGGCAACTTCTGGGTGGACGTGACCCGGAGCACGCTCTACATCCTGCTCCCGATCGCCTTCGTGGCGGCGCTCGTGCTGGTCTCCCAGGGTGTTGTCCAGACCCTCAACGCCTCGACCACCGTCCATACGCTCCAGGGAGCAAGCCAGACCATCACGGTCGGTCCGTTCGCGTCGCAGGAGGCGATCAAGGAGCTCGGCAACAACGGCGGCGGCCCCTTCAACGCCAACTCCGCCCATCCCTTCGAGAACCCCAACGGGCTCACGAACTGGCTCGAGATGTTCCTGATCCTGCTGATCCCGTTCGCGCTCACCAACACGTTCGGGCGGATGGCCGGCAATGAGAAGCAGGGCTGGGCGCTCTTCGCAGCCATGATGGTGCTCCTCGTCGTGGCGATCGGCGTGGTGACCTGGAGCGAGCAGCAGGGCAACCCGCTCTACCCGCAGGCCGTGAACACGGCCCTCGGCAACATGGAAGGCAAGGAGGTTCGCTTCGGCGCCGACACGAGTGCCTTCTTCGCCGCCGTGACCACCGGCACGAGCACCGGGGCCGTCAACTCGATGCACGACAGCTTCCTGCCGCTCGGGGGCATGGTGCCGCTGGTCCTGATCCAGCTGGGCGAGATAACCCCCGGCGGGATCGGGGCAGGCTTCTACGGCCACGTCGTGTTCGGAGCCATCCTGGCCGTCTTCATCGCGGGCCTCATGGTCGGTCGGACGCCCGAGTACCTGGGCAAGAAGATCGAGTCGTACGAGATCAAGATGGCGATCCTGGCGGTGCTCGCCATGGGTGGCAGCATCCTCATCTTCTCGGCCATCGCGTCGGTCGCGCCACCGGGTCTCGCCGGGCCGCTCAACGCTGGGCCGCACGGCTTCAGCGAGATCCTGTACGCCTACTCCAGCCAGACTGGCAACAACGGCTCGGCGTTCGCGGGCCTGAGCGGCAACACCCTCTTCTACAACCTGACGGGAGCCTTCGCGATGCTCATCGGTCGCTTCGCGGAGATCATCCCGGCCCTCGCGATCGCCGGCTCCATGGCGGCCAAGCGGCGCGTCGCACCGTCGCTCGGCACATTCCCGACTACCGGCCCGATCTGGGTCGCGCTGCTCATCGGGGTGATCGTGATCGTCGGCGCACTCACCTTCTTCCCGGCGCTCTCGCTGGGCCCCATCGTCGAGCAGCTCAAGATGGCCGCAGGCCAGGTGTTCTGAGATGATCAACCCAGCCCGCACCCTCGGCCGCGGCTCGCGTCTCGTCCGCTCGGTCATCGACACGGGTCGCGGCACCCGCCGCATCCAGCGTGCCGAGCGAGAGGCAACGGCCGGAACGCCGGGCGCTCCCAGGACCCCGCGGGGCATCTTCGATCCTGCGTTGCTGCGGGCCGCGCTTCGGCCCGCCCTCCGCAAGTTCGACCCCCGCGAGCTCTACCGGAACCCGGTCATGTTCGTCGTGGAGGTGACCGCCGCGCTCGTCACGCTGGTCTTCCTTGCAGACCTGACGGGAATCACGACGGCGACGACGGGCGAGGTCGGGCGGTCGCTCGGCTTCGAGCTCCAGATCGCCGTGTGGCTGTGGTTCACCGTCTACTTCGCCACATACGCGGAGGCCCTCGCCGAGGCACGGGGCAAGGCCCAGGCCGCATCGCTGCGCAAGACACGCTCCGAGACCGCGGCCCACCGGCGGCGTGCCGATGGGACGCTCGAGGATGTCGGATCCTCGCTCCTTCGCTCGGGTGATGTCATCGTGGTCCGCGACGGCGAGACGATCCCGGGCGACGGAGACGTCGTCGAGGGCGTGGCCTACGTCAACGAGGCCGTGATCACGGGCGAGTCCGCCCCGGTCCTCAAGGAACCCGGCACCGACATCCGGAGCTCGGTCACGGGCGGCACGACGATCACCAGCGACACTCTCACCGTGCGCATCACGGCGAACCCGGGCGAGACCTTCCTCGACCGAATGATCGCCCTCGTGGAGGGCGCGAAGCGGCAGCGCACGCCCAACGAGATCGCGCTGTTCATCCTCCTCTCCGGCCTGACCATCGTCTTCCTGCTCGCGAC
>JADGPN010000141.1 GCA_017882465.1 Solirubrobacteraceae bacterium | reverse complement strand
CACGTGCTCGAGATCACACCGGTCGGCGGCGCGCAGACTCCGCTCCCGAGTCTCGACCCGACCTGGGGGCTGCACCTGCTCGACGCGAACATCGCGCTCGGCAATCTCATCGCGATCGTCAAGACGCAGGCGCAAGCCTTCGCCGCGCAGCAGGCTAAGCACCACTGACATCACCGACAGATGTTCCGGCGCGTGGCCCGAGCTCCGTCGATTACCTTACCGTCACGTCGTGACCGCCATCGCCGAAGACACACACGTCCTCCCGCGGCTGCGCGCCGCCGCCTCGTCAGGGCGCGGCCCGGCGATGCTCGAAACGGTTGCGGTCCTGGCCTCGCCGGTGGTCCTGTACGTCGTGCTGCGACTGCGGGGGATGGCGCCTCCGCATCTCCCGGACCCGAGCATGCACACGACATTCATCCTCGACCCGCATGACATCTTCGCGCGCTTCGAGGCCCTGTTCACGCCCAGCGCCCGGCTCCGCGAGGCCGCGCGAGTCGGCTTTCTCGTGCCCGCCCGTGTGTCCTACCTGCTGTTCGGAGCCGTGCCCGGTTTCTACGTGTACCGCTACCTGCTGGCCCTGATCGCGATCGTTCCCTTATATCTGCTGCTGAAGCGGCTCTACGGCCGCTGGGCCGGGTTCCTCGGGATCGCTGTCGTGATGAGCAGCCCCGTCCTCCTCACCGCATGGGGGACCGACTACCCGGACTCGGCATCCGTCTCCTACCTGACGGGCGGATTCGCAGCCCTGGCGCTGTCATTCCATGGCCGGCGAGGGGCCAGATGGCTGATGACCGCCGGTGCGCTGCTCATGCTGGCGGTCTGGTCACATGGGGCCTCGGTCCCCCTCGTCGTCGTCCTGGGGCTCGTCTACCTCGGGGTGCGGCTGCGACGCGAACGAGCTGGGATCGTGCAGGACGTGGGGCTTCTGGCGCTGTCGGCCATCATGGTCACGGTGCTGCTGGCCATCTGCTCGAAGCTCCTCATCGGCCAGCTCAACTTCATCGCGCCGACGGTGAAATCGGCGCAGACCCTGTCCACTCCCGCGGAGCTGCGATTCAACCACTCCGCGAGCTGGAGCTGGGCGCCCTATGTGCCCTACCTGCTCGTGCCACCAGGCATCGTCGTGTCGTTCTTCGCCGTATTCGCTCGCAGGTGGCGGAGCATCGGCACTCCGCAGCTCTTCGTCGGGCTCACCGCTGCCCTGCAGCTGGCGGCGTTCGCGTACCTGCAGTTCTTCTCCAGCTTCCAGGCCCTGGAGATGCACTACTTCTCCTCGTTGCTGTGGTCGTCGGTCAACATCGTGCTGGCCGTCACCCTGGCCGAGACGGCACGCCCGATTGTGGCCCGCACCGGTGCGGAGCGAGAATCCGGCTCTGGCCCAGCCGAGCATCGATCCGCTCCGGTCGGAGGGTGGATCGCCGGCTTTGTGCCGGCGCTGCTCGTCCTTGCCGTCGCGCTGGCGTACGAGGCCGCCGACAAGCTCGGTCGTCATGTCCCGGCGATGACCTGGGCGCGCTGGGGAGTCGTGGTCGCCGCGGTCCTGATCGCGGCCGCGGTCGTCGGTCGGCTGACGATCGAGCGGAGGCGGGCTGGAGACGATTTGCGTAACGCGCCCTGGCTCGCGCCCAGCCGGTTCATCTCGGCCGCCACGATCGTGGTCATCACCGGAGCCGCGCTGATCCTGACCGTGGCTCCTCCGAAGCCACACGGACGCCTCGCGAACACGACCTATGACCCGACGCCGGCGTACGCCGGGGCGCTCGGCGGCAACGACAGTGCGGAGGTTGCGGTGTACAACGTTGACGCGAAGCTGCCCCGGTTCGTGGGGCCTGCGGCCTATCGGGGAGAGGTGCTGATGACGTGGGAGCCCCGCCGCCAGTGGGGCGATCTCCTGGGTCCGATGGGCATCTACCACAACGCGTTCACCTGGGTGTCGGGAACGTTCCCGGTGCTCGGCCGTGGGGGGGTGCGCAAGGTCGAGGCCTGGCGCACTGCGCAGGTGCTGCTCATGAGCCTGACTGGTGACCGATTCCCCGAGGCGGTGCGCTCTCTGGCCCGGTTCCAGCCCGTCGTGGTCCGCCGCGCGGTCCTTGCCAGTGGGGGCTATCGGCTCCACGTGTGGCTGGTGGACCTCGGGCGGTACCTCCGCCACCCGTCGATCTGACGCGCGGACCGATCCTCCGCCGGCTACGGGCCGCCGAACCTCTGGCGCAGCGCCATCACGCTGTTCACGTATTGCTGTGTGTCGGAGAACAGCCCGTTGCTGCGCACCGAGGAAAGGCCCTGGTAGTAGCCGGCCGCGGCGAGTGTCGGGTCGCCGCCGGTCGAGTTGAGCAGCGAGTGCAGCAGGAGCACGCCGCCGCGGACGTTGTCGGCCGCCGAGGCCGGGGCTAGCGGAGCTCCCGCGGTCAGGGTGCGCTGGATCCAGTCCCAGGTGCCCGGCAGGATCTGCATCACCCCGCGGGCGTCGGCACTCGAGACGAGGTCGTTGTTGAAGCCGCTCTCCTGCCACCCGATCGCCGCCGCCAGCGAAGGCGAGACACCGTGGGCGCTCGCGATCGACCCGATCTGGGACGCGGTCACGGTCTCAGGCGTCGGGTAGGGCGCTCCGCTCACCGACCCCTGCGCGGCCGCACCGACGGGCTGGGTCGCTGCGGAGGCAGATGGAGAGGCGGCGCCCGGCGATCCCGTCAGCTGCAGCGTTGAGCCGGCGAGCAGCGGGGCGCTCGGATCGATGCCGTTCGCGGCGGCGAGGCTCGCGACGCTGACACCGGCGCGGGCGGCGATCGCAGACAAGGTGTCGCCGGGCACCACGACGTAGGCGCCGGCGCCGGCGCTGGCCGGTGCCGAGCTGGTGCTGAGCGCCGTGCCACTTGCGGCCACGCCGTCGTCGCTGTCCCCATCGCCATCACCCGCTGACGCGGTGGCGGTGGCCGCGGTGGCGGATGCGGACCCGACCGCCCCACCCGTCTGGGGCGGGATCATCAGCGTCGAGCCGGCGATCAGCTGCCCACCGGAGGACATCCCGTTGGCGGCGGCGAGCTGATCGACGCTCAGACCGTCCGCGGCCGCGACGGAGGACAGGGACTCACCAGGGCCGACCATGTGGGCGAAGGCCGCCGAGGCAACGTCGGGGGCAGCCAGCATCATGACAGCCGCGAGAGGAACGAGGATTCGTGTGCGCATGGGGTGCATTTGTCGCACAGAGCGTCGTCGGGGGGAAACGCTGCAATCCTCTTTTCAGCGTGCAAGATCGCGTTCACGGGTTTGCATCTCCCGGTTGGCGCGGATGGGCCGGCGGTGACGTCGGCTCTCCTGGACGGCCGATCTCCGCCGGCTCGCAGCCGCCCTGGCGGAGCACGTGATCCAGCGGCGGGATCTCGTCTCACGCCAGATCGGGACCACCTCAAGGTCCTCGCCACGCTGGAGCAGTGGACGATCGATCACGCCGCCGTGCTGGAATCACAGGCCGATCTACGCGGCTCGCTGAGCCTGAACGTGCGTTTGGCGGCGGCGATGCTGCGGACCTGCGACCAGATCGAGGCCCGCGCACGAGCTGGGTGAGAGGCGCCGGCGAAGCGCCGGCGCTTGTGCGGCGGAGCGCCACCACTAGGCTCGGCATGCGATGGCCGATTCCGGCGAGTTTCGTTCCTATGAGGAGGTTCTGCTCCACCTGCACGGGTGGATCGGCCGCTCGGTTGCGGTGACGATCACGCCCAGGTTCGAGGGCGCGATGCCGGTGGCCGGGATGAGCGGTCTCCTGCGACGCTCCGGAGAACCACCGGTATGGCTGCTCCAGGCCACCGGGCAGAAGGACGAGGTGCTGCTGTTCATCGTCGGCGATGACCTCGATTGGAGCCGCAACTGGTTCGCGGTGGCGCGCGGCCACTTCAAGGCCGGCTTCGTCCGCGCGGGCAACGCGGGCAACGAGGTGCTGGTGATCGGCCTGCGCCAGGCCAACATGACCGTGGCCCTGCTTCCGCAGTGGGACGAGTGACGCCGGGCTGGGCGACTCCTGAACACCGAGGGCTCATGCCCTTCGGTCATCGGCTCGCTGCGACTCGACTCGACTTCTGGCGCGCGGGGGCGGCGCTCGACTTGGCCGTGGTGGTCGGGGCACATATGCTCTCGGACATGCCCTACCGGCATCTGCTCGTGGTCTGCGACGGCAGCGCGGAGGCCGACGAGGCCGTCCGCGCCGCGTCGGACCTGGCCGCTCGCGACCGAGCTACGCTGACGGTGGCCGCTGTCGTCGAGCTCGAGCATCCCGGCCGCTGCGTCGTCGGGGTGAGCACGTGGAACGCCGTCCTGCGCGAGGCGGCCGAGGCTGATCTGGCCCGCGCCGCCGGGCTGGTCGACTCGGCGGCCCGGTTCGCCGTCCTCTATGGCGAGCCCGGGCGAGCGCTGGCGCGCGGAGCCCGAGAGCTCGGCTGTGACGCGATCATGCTGCCCGCGGCGCCGCGCCGGCGGCTGCGCCGGATCGTGACGCGTGACCGGGCGTCGGCCCTGCGCCGGCGAACGAACTGCACCGTGCTGCAGCCGCGCTGAGGTGGCGTTGAGCGGGCGGGCTCGAGTCGTCGTGATCGGGGGTGGGATCACCGGCTGCAGCGTGGCCTATCACCTGGCGCGGGCCGGCTGGACCGAGGTCGTGCTGCTGGAGAAGGGCGAGCTGACCAGCGGCTCCACGCACCACGCCGCGGGTCTGGTGACCCAGTTCAACCCGTCGGCCACGATGATGCGCTTTCGCCGCTACAGCGTCGCGCTGTACAAGGAGCTAGGCGTGTTCAACACCGTTGGGAGCGTGCGCATCGCCTCCAGCGCCGACTCGCTCAAGGATCTCGAGCGCTCGGTCAGCCGGGCCTCGGCGCTTGGCCTGGAGGCTGAGCTGATCGGGCCCGATGAGGTGCTGGGTCTCCTGCCGTACGCTTCTGCGCGATCGCTGCAGGGCGGCGTGTGGATGGCCGGAGACGGTCACGTCGATCCCCACATCGCCACCTACGCGCTGGCCGACGCGGCGCGCTCGCTCGGAGTCGAGATCCGCATGCGCACGCAGGTGACGGGGATCGAGCTGGGACGCAGGCACGAGATCGGAGCGGTGCACACCCCGGACGGCCCGATCGAGGCCGAGCACGTCGTCAACGCCGGCGGGGTGTGGGCGCCGCAGGTGGCGGAGCTGGCCGGCGCCCGGCTGCCGTCTGTGCCGGTCGACCACCAGCACATCCTCATGCAGGCGGTCGCGGGAGCGGAGGTCCCCCGGGGGAGCCCCTGCTTCCGGGACACCGACAACCTGGTCTACGGCAAGGACGAGGCGGGCGGAATGCTGATCGGCGGCTATGAGCACGACCCGGTGGCCCGATGGACCGACGGCGTCCCGTGGGAGCACGGCGCGAGCCCAGTCGAGTCTGACATGGACAGGTTCGCGCCCCTGCTGGAGGGGGCGATCAGGCGCTTTCCCTTCCTCGAGCGAGCCGGCGTGATCCGCCTGCTCTGCCATCCCGACGCGATGACTCCCGACGCCAACCCCCTGCTCGGGCCGATGCCCAACGTGCCCGGCTTCTGGATCGCGGCCGGGCTGTCGCTCAATGGCTTCGGCGGCGCCGGGGGGATGGGCCGGGCGCTGGCCGAATGGATGACCGACGGCGAGCCTCAGATCGACGTCAACGCCTACCGGCCGTGGCGCTTCGGCCGGGTCTATGACGACCCGCGCTTCGCCGCCGCGTGCGCCCGTGAGACCTACCGCTACTACTACCGCCTGCGCTACCCGTTCGATGCCGACGAATGGGGGCGAGGACGCAGGGCCAGCCCGCTCCAGGTCAGGCTCCAGGAGCTCGGAGCGGTGCTCGGGAGCAAGAACGGGTGGGAGCGCGCCGACCACTTCGAGCCCGGCCATCGCTGGCGGCGCAGCGGAGCCGACCAGCGGCGCTTCGGCTGGGCGCGGCCGCCGTGGTTCGAGCGCGTGGGGATCGAGCACGCGGCCTTCCGCGAGCGCGTCGGGATCATCGACATGACCTCGTTCGGCAAGCTCGAGGTCTCAGGCCCGGGTGCCGTAGCGCTGCTGGAACGCGTGTGCGACAGCCGCGTGGATCACGAACCCGGGAGGGTGGTCTACACGCAGTTCCTGAACCGCCACGGCGGGATCGTCGCCGACGTCACTGTGACCAGGCTCGGGGAACAGCGGTTTCGCGTGATCACGGGAGCGGGGACCGTCGACGCGGATCGTGGCTGGCTCGAGCTCAACCGCCGCCCGGGCGACGATCCGGTGGAGATCCGCGATCGCAGCGACGAGCTGGCGGTGATCGGGATCTGGGGGCCGGACTCGCGAGCGGTGCTGGCCGAGGCGAGCGGTGAGGACGTGTCGGGCGGCGCGCTCCCCTTCCGTCGCGCGCGGGAGATCGACGTGGGTGGTGCGGCGGTGCTGGCGCAGCGGATCACCTACGTCGGCGAGCTCGGCTACGAGCTGTACGTGGCCCCGGATTGGGCGGTGCAGGTCTGGGACCGGTTGATGGCGGCCGGCGCGGCGCACGAGATCTCCCCGGGCGGCTACCGGGCGCTGGAGTCGCTGAGGCTGGAGAAGGGCTATCGGTACTTCGGCACCGACCTCACCTCGTCCGACAGCCCGTACGAGAGCGGGCTTGGATTCTGCGTGAACCTCGACAAGGGCGAGTTCAACGGGCGCGCAGCACTGGAGAAGCCCGGCGCCTCGGATCCCGCGCGGAGGCTGCGGACGCTCACCGCCGGCGGCGAGGAGCACCTGGCCATCTACGGCGGCGAAGCTGTGCGCCACGACGGATCCGTGGTCGGAAGGGTCCGCAGTTGCTCCTACGGTTACACCGTGCGCCGCACGATCGCCCTCGCCACGCTGCCCGCTGAGCTGACACCGAGCACCGAGCTGAGCATCGACATGTTCGGCGAGCGCGTTCCGGCACGGCTGGAGCGCGACGTGCTCTATGACCCCGAGGGAGCGCGCATCCGTGGCTGAAGCGGCCGGCGCCGGCGCGATCCGCGCGATCGTGCTCGACTTCAACGGCACTCTGGCCCAGGATGGCCACCTCACGGCGCCGCTGTGCGTGGACACGTTCGCCTCGGTCGGCGTGCCGCTGACCGTCGAGGATTACCAGCGCGAGCTGGCCGCGATGCCCGACCGGGAGGCGAGCAGGTATGCCGACCTGGTGATCGAGCGGCTGGATCTGGCCGCACTGGACCTGATCCTGGGCGCCGAGCCCGCCGAGCCCGCCGAGCCCGCCGAGCGTGGGGCGTGAGCGCCGTGGACCCCGAGCTCGAGCGCGTGCTCGAGCAGGTGCCGGAGCTGTCCGGCTCCGATCAGCTCCTGACGCCCATCCCCGGCGGGATGACGAACCGCAACTATCGCGTCAGAACTCCCGGCAGCGACCACGTGGTCCGGATCAGCGTCAGGGAGACCGGTCAGCTGGGCATCGACCGCGGGAACGAGCACCACAACTCGAGGCTGGCGGCCGAGGCCGGGGTCGGGGTGCCCGTGGTGGCCCGGGTGCGCGACCCGGAGGCGCTCGTGGTCGAGTTCGTCAGCGGCAACACGCTCTCGCCCGAGGACTTCCGCGACCCGCGGCGCGTCTCGGTGCTCGCGGAGCTGTTGCGCAGGCTGCACGCAGCCCCGTCGTTCCGGCGCGATTTCGACATGGTCGATGTGCAGCGACGCTACCACGAGATCGTCGTCGAGCACGACTACCCGCTGCCGGACGGCTACGCCCGCTACCAGGACCGGGCCCGCCTGGCGGGGGACGTCCTGACCCGGACGCGCGAGCGCACAGCCCCGTGCCACAACGACCTGATGCCGGGGAACTTCATCGAGTCCGACGGGCCCGGGAGCCGGATCTGGTTGGTCGACTACGAGTACTCGGGCAACAACGACCCCTGCTACGACCTCGGCGACGCGATCAACGAGCTGGAGCTCGACGCGGCCCTCGCCGCGCAGCTCGTGACCGAGTACCACGGCGGACCGCGCCCGCGCGAGCTGGCCCGGGCGCGGCTGTGGTCGCTGCTGTCGAAGTACGGCTGGAGCCTGTGGGGGTCGATCCGGATCGGCACCACCGGCGATCCCGAGATCCGCGAGTGGGCGCAGGCGCTGTGGGCGAGGGCGGTGAGTGAGTTCGAGTCGCCCGAGTTCGAGCGGCTGCTCGCACACGCAGCCCGGCCGCCGGACCGCGGAGCCGGCGCATGACTCCGCTCACGGACCTGGCGGCGATCGTGGCGCAGCTCGAGCCACGCCTGGGGGCCGCCGGCGGTGCACCGGTGCCGCTGGATGGCGGGATCACCAACCGCAACTACCGGGTTCGGCTGGGCGAGGAGGACTACGTGGTCCGGCTTCCCGGCAAGGACACGGCGCAGCTCGGGATCAG
Source organism: Solirubrobacteraceae bacterium (assembly GCA_017882465.1). Classification (GTDB taxonomy): domain Bacteria; phylum Actinomycetota; class Thermoleophilia; order Solirubrobacterales; family Solirubrobacteraceae; genus Palsa-465. Next base: position 1,824 of record JADGPN010000141.1, on the reverse strand, counting down.
CCGCGAGGCCGAGCGGATCGCCAACGGCGCGGCGGCCGCCCTCGGTATCGCCCCGGCCGTCGCCGCGGCCACCGACGACTACCTGGTGACGCGCTTCATCGAGTGCCGGCAGATCACCGCGGCCGAGCTGGCGTCCTCGCCCGAGGACGCCGCGCGAGCGCTGAGGGCCTTCCACGACCAGGGCCCCGCTCTGCCCGTCCGCTTCTGGGTGCCGGAGCTGATCGAGGCCTACGCAGAGATCGTGCTCACCCGCGGGGGGACGCTGCCGGCCGGGTACGAGCACGCCCGGGCGGTGTCGGCCCGGATCGCGGCGGCGAGGCCGCGCTCGGCGCTCAGGCCGTGCCACAACGATCTGCTGACCGCCAACCTGATCCGGGCCCGCGGCGGCCGGCTGATGCTGGTCGACTGGGAGTATGCGGGCATGGGGGACCCGTTCTTCGATCTCGGCAACCTGTCGGTCAACAACGAATTCGACGATCAGGCCGACCTCCGTCTGCTCGCGGCCTATCTCGGGTCCGGGCCCCAGCCACGCGAGGTCGCGGTGCTGCGGCTGATGCGCGCGATGTCGGACGTGCGGGAGGCCACCTGGGGCATCGTGCAGGGGACGCTGTCCGAGCTCGACTTCGACTTCGCCGGCTACGCCGAACAGCACTTCGCCCGCCTACGCGAGACCACATCCGACCCACGATTCCAGGAGTACCTCAATGCCGCGTCCACGTGAGCTGCCCGACCGCGCCCGGATCGTGATCATCGGCGGCGGCGTCGGCGGCGCGTCGATCGCCTACCACCTGGCCGAGCTGGGCGAGCGCGACGTGGTGCTGCTCGACCGCAACGCCCTGACCAGCGGCTCGACCTTCCACTCGGCGGGGCTGGTTGGACAGCTGCGCGCGGGGGTGACCCTGACGCGGATGATGATGCACTCGGTCGAGCTCTATCGCACGCTGGACTGCGGCTGGGTCGAGTGCGGCGGGATTCGTCTGGCCTGCACCCCCGAGCGCGAGCAGGAGGTGCTGCGGCAGGTCGCCTGGGCCAAGACCTTCGGTCTGCCGCTGGAGCTGATCTCGGCCGAGGAGGCCCGTTCGCTGTTCCCGCTGATGGTCACCGACGGGGTCCGGTGCGCCTCCTATCTGCCCAGCGACGGCTATCTCGACCCGTCGCTGCTGACCACCGCACTGGTGGACGGGGCCCGCGAGGGCGGTACGCGGGTGTTCACCAACACCCGCGTCACCGGGATCGAGGTCGAGGATCGCGCCCCCGCGCCGCGCGTGCGCGCCGTGCACACGGAGCGGGGCACGATCGAAGCCGAGGTCGTGGTCAACGCCGGCGGGATGCTCGCGGCCGAGATCGGGCGGCTGGCCGGAGTGCGGGTGCCGATTGTCCCGTTCGCGCACGAGTATCTGGTCACGCAGCCGTTTCGCGATCGCTCCGACGGCGGGCATCTGCCGACCCTGAGGGACCCCGATCTGCTGATCTACTTCCGCGAGGAGGGCGGCGGCCTGATCATGGGCGGCTACGAGCGCGACAGCGCTCCCTGGGCGCTCGACGAGCACCACATCGACCGGATCCCACCCGACTTCAACGGCCGTCTGCTCGAGGAGGACTGGCCGCGCTTCGAGGAGATCGCCCTCAACTCGCGTCGCCGCGTGCCGGTGATGGACGAGATCACGGTCACCCGCCTGATCAACGGTCCCGAGGCATTCACGCCCGACAACGAGTTCTGCCTCGGCGAGACCGACGTGCGCGGGTTCTTCGCCGCCGCCGGCTTCTGCGCTCACGGCCTGGCCGGCGCGGGCGGGATCGGCAAGGTGATGGCCGAGTGGATCA
>JADGPN010000616.1 GCA_017882465.1 Solirubrobacteraceae bacterium | reverse complement strand
GCTGGGTTCTAAACCTCTGCGACCGACTTGTCATCCGTGTAAAGCGCGGGTCTTGCAGTGCGGACTACGGTGCAGCCAAGGAAGCGATCAAGGCGGGCCATGTGCGGCTCAGCGCGGGTCCGCGCGAGCCACCGGGCGAAGATCGGGCCGGTGCCGCGATGCGAAGACCGCCAGGCTCGGACACCTCCCTCCCCGTCTGAGTTCGTCGCTCGTACACGACGCGCCCGATGGGACACGTCCACCGCGTGAAACTCTGAAACGAGGGGGCGGGCGTGGCACTGGCGGGAGCTGCCGCAGCCGGCGGGATCGGCAGTGCCGCGCCGGCAGCGCTGGGGCGACGCGGCACTTTGCGCGAGGTGCGCCGGCGGTACGGCGCCGCAGTTGGGGCGGCTGCCGCAGAAATCGCGCTGAGTAGGCGACTACGCGACTACACTTCCAAGCATGGCCACCCGCCCTGGAGTCACCGACGTCGAGCGGTGGGAGCGCGAGCGGTTCCGGAGCGCGCCGGAGCGCGACGCCCCGTTCTCGACGATATCCGGCGAGCCGATCAAGCCGCTCTATACCGAGCGCGACCTGCCCGCCGACCCCGAAGCGGCGATCGGGCTCCCGGGGGAGCTCCCCTACACGCGCGGTGTGTACGGGTCGATGTACCGCGGGCGGTTGTGGACGATGCGTCAGTTCGCGGGATTCGGCACCGCGCGGGAGACCAATCGGCGTTTTCACTACCTGCTGGATCAGGGTCAGACGGGGCTCTCGACGGCGTTCGACATGCCGTCGCTGATGGGCCACGACTCCGATCACCCGCTCTCGCTCGGCGAGGTCGGGCGGGAGGGGGTCGCGATCGACACGGTCAAGGACATGGATGCGCTGTTCGCGGGGATCCCGCTCGACCAGGTCAGCGTGTCGATGACGATCAACGCGCCGGCGCCGATCATGCTCGCGTTCTACGTGGTTGCGGCGGAGCGACGTGGGTTCTCCTCACGGGAGCTTGCCGGCACGATCCAGACCGACATCCTCAAGGAGTACATCGCGCAAAAGGAGTGGTGCTTCCCGGTCGATCCAGCGATGCGGCTGGTGACGGACATGGTGCAGTGGTGCTCTGAGCAGATGCCGCGCTGGCATCCGATCAGCATCAGCGGCTACCACATTCGCGAGGCGGGCTCGACCGCCGCACAGGAGCTTGCGTTCACGCTGAAGGACGGTCTCACGTACGTCGAGCAGGCGGTTGCACGGGGGCTCGACGTGGATGCGTTCGCGCCGCGGCTGAGCTTCTTCTTCAACGCCCACCTCGACTTCTTCGAGGAGATCGCGAAGTACCGGGCGGCGCGCCGGATCTGGGCGCGCGAGTTGCGCGACACCTACGGCGCGCGCGACGAGCGGTCGTTGCTGATGCGCTTCCACACGCAGACCGCAGGCGTGTCTTTGACGGCCCAGCAGCCGCTGAACAACATCGTGCGCACGGCGATCGAAGCGCTGGCGGGGGTTCTCGGGGGGACCCAGTCGCTGCACACGAACTCGTATGACGAGGCGCTGGCACTACCGACCGAGGAGTCTGTGCGTGTGGCACTTCGGACCCAGCAGATCATCGCCGAGGAGACTGGGGTCGCGAACACGATCGATCCACTCGGAGGGTCGTATTTCCTCGAGGCGCTGACAGACCGCATGGAGGAGCAGGCGTACGAGTACTTCCACAAGATCGACGAGCTCGGCGGGATGGTCGAGGCGGTCAAGCGCGGTTTCCCGCAGGGTGAGATCGCTGACGCTGCGTTCCGCTTCCAGCAGGAGGTCGAGTCCGGCGTGCGGAAGGTCGTGGGCGTTAACTGCTATACGGACGGCGACGATGCCGAGACGGCGACCCTCAAGATCGATCCGGCGTTCGAGATCGATCAGGTGCAGCGGATCAGGGAGGTCCGCGAACGGCGGGACCGCACTGCGACCGCCGTGGCACTGCAGACGCTCGAGGACGCGGCGCGCGAGCCGAGCGAGAACCTGATGCCGTACCTGCTTGACGCCGCTCGCGCCGATGCGACTGAAGGCGAGATGATCCAGGCGCTGCAGAGGGTGTTCGGGACCTACTCGGAGTCGCCTACGTTCTGAGGCGCGCCTCGGGGCGCGCCGAGCATTCCGATGGCCTCCTCCCAAGAGAAGAAGATTCGCATCGTCGTCGCGAAGCCCGGCCTTGACGGCCATGATCGGGGCGCCAAGATCATCGCGAGAGCCCTGCGTGACGCGGGAATGGAGGTGATCTACACCGGGTTGCACCAGACGCCCGAGCAGATCATCGAGACGGTGATCCAGGAGGATGCCGACGCTGTCGGCCTGTCGATCCTCTCCGGCGCGCACATGACGCTCGTGCCGCGGATCCTGGAGCTGCTGCGGGAACAGGGGGTCGACGACGTGGTTATCACCGTGGGAGGGACGATTCCCTCCGACGACGTCGAGAAGCTCAAGGAGCTCGGCGTTGCCGAGGTCTTCACCCCCGGCGCGTCGACTGAGCAGGCGATCGATTTCATCCGTGGCGCAGTCCGGGCCTAGCAATGTGACGAGGCCGCGTCCCACGCGCCTTGCGAAGCAACGTGCCTCAGGGACCGATTGACTCGTCAGTCAACTGGGTAACTGTACCGCCGCTCAAACACACGGTCGCAGCGCTCGCGATCGATCCTTCGTCCCCATTCACCCAGGGGGCTTTGCTTGGCGACCGGATCCGCCTCTCGGACCACCTCCTCGATGCGGGTGTCTTCATCCGCTCGATGGCGAGCCGCGGGGCGCTCGGTGGCCTCAGCAAGGCGGCGCTGCAGGCGGCGCTGCTGATGGACGCCTCCGGCCGCGACGTGATTCTGCTCGAGAACGTCGGCCGGACCGTGGTCGCGCTTGGTATGAGGCCTCCGCTGCCTGGTCGTACCCGCGCGGCGCTACTGGTCGTCGCCGTTGCGGATGATCACCGCTTGCCCTTGACCACCGCCGACGCAGAGCGCGGCGATGCCGCG
>JADGPN010000615.1 GCA_017882465.1 Solirubrobacteraceae bacterium | reverse complement strand
CACCGGTGGCAGCCGGTTTGCACGCTGCCTTGCTTATCTCGATGCGGTCGTGGCAGGCATCGGGGCTCGGTTCCTGCCGATGGGCGAGGTTCTGGCACCGCGCGCGCGGAATGTGGAGCGTTAGACCTTGGCTGTGTCTCGACGGTACGCCCAGGCTGCGCCGGCTGCGAGAATCGCGGTCCACGCGGCGATGGTGATCCAGCCGCGGGCGCCCCAGGCGTGGCCGTCGAGCGCGACGTTTCGGGCCTGGACGAGCCACCAGGAGGGGAGGAACTGCCCGAACGCGTGGAGTAAGCCGCTCGTGATCGGGAACCAGGTGACGCTGAGGAAGGCGAGGATCGATACCAGGCCGCCCATCAGCGGACCGACCGAGTCGGTGTTCACGAGATGGCCGATGAGGACGCCGAGCGCGGCGAACGGTAGTAGCCCGACCATGATCAGGCCGGTCATCGCCAGCCAGCGCCCGGCGGGCAGGCTGACGCCGAGCAGCGAGCCCGAGGCGTAGAGGATGAGAAGGCTTGACAGCGCCATTCCATAGCCGGTCAGCACCTTGGCGCGGAAGTACGCGCGGACCGAGAGAGGACTGATCCGCAGCTGCCTGGTCCACCCGGCCTGCCGTTCGCCCGCGATCCTGGCGCCGGTCGAGATCATCGACATCATCGTCCCGAACGAAGCCAGCGAGACCATGTAGTAAGTGGCGTAGGTGAGCCCGGTTCCGCTGATGATCTTGTTATGTTGCGGCCCTGCGATCAGCCAGAAGAAGACCAGCGGAAAGCCCAGCGCGAACAACAAGAAGCGGCCGTTGCGGAACGTGCGCAGCAGCTCAAACCGGGTGTATGCGATCCCGTTCATCGCGCCCCGTGCTTCTCCTCGTCGGCGTCCGGCTCGCCGGAGTCGGGCTCGCCCGTTAGCTCCAGGAACGCGTCCTCAAGGCTCCCCCCGACGATCTCGATGTCCTTCGCCGCAGGATAGCGCTCGAGCAGCGCCCGGATGCTCTGATCGGAATCCACGCAGCTCAGGATCACCGCGTCGCCGTGACGCTCCGCAGAGGCGACTCCCGGCAGGTCGGCCAGGCTCGACGGATCAGCGTCCGGCAGCGTCGCGCGGAGCGTCCGCCTCCCGACACGCGCTTTGATCTCGGTCGTCGGGCCGTCGGCGACGATCCGCCCATGAGCCATCAGGATCGCGCGGTCGGCGTTGGCATCGGCCTCCTCGAGATAGTGAGTGGCGAACAGCACCGTCTTGCCCCGGGCCGCGAACCCGCGCATGATGCCCCAGAACTCGCGGCGGCCCTCGACGTCCAGCGCGACGGTCGGCTCGTCAAGCACGAGCAGTTCGGGGTTGCAGACGATCGCGAGCGCGAAGCGGACACGCTGGGTCTGACCGCCCGAGAGCTTGTGCGTTCGCTGCCCGGCAATCTCCGTCAGCCCCGTGACCTCAAGCGCCTCCTCGACGTCCATCGGATCCGGATACAGCGAAGCCATCATCGCGACGAGCTCGCGCACCGAGAGATCACGGATCAGCCCACCCGTCTGCAGCATCGCGCCAACGAGCCCGGCATCGACGGCCTCGCGCGGCGAGCGGCCGAACACCGCCACCGTGCCGCCATCGGGCCTAGCGAGGCCGAGGAGCATGTCGATCGTCGTCGACTTACCAGCGCCGTTGGGGCCGAGTAGCGCCGCGGTCTCGCCCGCCGCGATCGAGACATCGATGCCGCGCACCGCGCGGATCGGGCCCTGCGGGCCCCGGTAGGACTTCACCAAACCGTCCAGGCGAAGGCCGCCATTCGTCTTGGCGGCCTCGCCGTCGATCCGCCCGGTCGCGGCGTTCGTCATCGCCAGAACCGGCCCCCGCACCGAAACCGGCTACACCGAAATATCGTGGCTTGCATAGGTAGTCAGGAGCGCACTGTCGCTGAGACCTGCACCCCGTCCTCCTTTCAATCCGCACGGGCGGACCTCCCAAACACACCGTACCGCTGGTCCGAATGGCGGTCACATCGCGAGTCCAGCGGCGCAGACGAATCGGGAGAACAGCAGCGCGAACTCGCGGTCGAATGGCATCGCTTTTGAGGGCGCTCGGGAGCAGCCCGCTCGGGCTGCTCGATCCTGGTGGCGAAGTGCTCGTCGACCAGCGCGAGGAACAGACCCGCCTTTGGATCCGAAGTGGTCGTACGCAGCTCCACCAGCGACTTCGACTTCGGCCACGCTCAGCTCGTAGCTGCTGAGCAGATGCTGCTTCACGCCTACTCTCGCGCGCAACTCCCCTCCGGCCACGCGCTGGACGCCCCGCCCGAGCCCGGCCGGAGGGCCTCATTGTTACCGAGCACGCTCGTACGTGGCGATCAACACGCCCGTGCTCGTGGTGCTGCTGTCAACGAGCCGAAGCGATGCTTGCGTGCCGCCGGCAAACAGCCGCCGTCCGGTGCCGAGCACTAAAGGAGCGATCATCAGCAGATACTCGTCGATTACATCGGCGGCCATCAGCGCGCCGATCAGAACACCGCTCCCCATGATCACGAGGTTCGCGCCCGAGCTCTTCTTGAGGTCCGCCACTGCGGCCGGAACATCGCCGTGTAGCAGAGTCGAGTTTGGCCACTCGAGCCTCGTCGCTGGGTCGCTCGAGGCTACGTATTTGCGCGTGTCGTTGAGCGGGCCCTTGAACGAGCCGCCCTGCGCGTTCCAGTAAGCCAGCAGCTCCTCGTAGGTGCGCCGGCCGAACAGCCACGCACGATTCTGTCCCATACGCTCGCCCATCTTGGCGACCGTCGCCTCATCGCCGTACGGGATCCCCCAGCCGCCGTGCTCGAACCCTTCCCGCGTGTCCTCGTCCGCGCGGCCCGGTCCCTGCATCACACCGTCAAGCGACACCCCATTCATCACGATTACCTTTCCCATCTCCCGTCCTTACGATCTCAGCAGCGCCACGAAATGCGCCGCCTGTGGATTCGCTGGAGGACAAAGTGACGCCGGCGCTGCAGATCAGCGG
>JADGPN010000614.1 GCA_017882465.1 Solirubrobacteraceae bacterium | reverse complement strand
GACGCGGCGGCGCGGCGTCTGAACCGCATGCTGATCCGCGAGTGGAACTCGGGCGTGACTGAGCGGCAGCCATGAGCGCCGTCGCGACGCCCGATCGAGGCCGCGCTTCCATTCTCCCCGCGGACACGCACACGCACGCGTGCCGGCGCGGCGGCGCTTTGAGCCGTTGCCGGGGATGATCACCTGATCCGGATGATGCTTGGCCGTCGGGGGTGTGTGATGGTGGAATCGCGCGCTACGGTGCGCGATCTTCTTCCCTCTGCAGACATGTGAGGCTGCGCGATGAGCGAGCGATTCGCAGGCGTTATCAATGTTGACATTCGTGATTCGGTGCCGGATTGGGCTCCGTTCCAGGCGCCGAAGGCTCCCGAGGGAGCGCCGAACGTTCTGTACATCGTGCTCGACGATGTGGGCTTTTCGGTGTTGAGCAGCTACGGCGGCCCGGTCCCGACGCCGAACATCGATCGGATCGTCGCGGACGGGGTGCGCTACACCCAGATGCACACGACTGCGTTGTGCTCGCCGACGCGCTCGTGCCTGCTGACGGGGCGCAATCACACGCGCAACAGCATGGCGTGCATCACCGAGGCGGCGATCGGGTTCCCGTGCGCGAGCGGTGTGATCCCGCCGGAGAACGGGCAGATCCAGGAGATCCTCGGGGAGGCGGGCTGGAACACGTACATGGTCGGGAAGTGGCATCTGTGCCCGGAGTCGGAGATGAACCTCGCGTCTTCGCGGCGGAACTGGCCGACCGGCCGCGGCTTTGAGCGCTTCTATGGGTTCCTCGGGGCGGAGACGAACCAGTGGTATCCGGACCTCATCTACGACAGTCATCTCGTCGATCCGCCGCGTTCACCGGCGCAGGGCTATCACCTGACCGAGGACCTGACCGACAAGGCGCTGGAGTTCATCAAAGACGCGAAGGTGGTCGCGCCGGACAAGTCGTTCTTCCTGTATTACGCGCCGGGGGCGTGCCACGCGCCGCATCACGCTCCGAAGGAGTGGATCGCCAAGTTCAAGGGCCAGTTCGACATGGGCTATGAAGCGATCCGCGAGCAGACGCTCGCCCGCCAGAAGGAGCTGGGGATCGTCCCGCCCGATACCGAGCTGCCGCCGATCAACCCGATCGCCGACCAGACCGGACCGGACGGGCAGCCTTTCCCGCCGCTGGACATGACGCGGCCGTGGGACTCGTTGACGGCCGAGGAGCAGCAGCTGTTCTGCCGGATGGCCGAGGTGTATGCCGGGTTCATGGCGCACGCCGATGATCAGATCGGGCGGCTGCTGGACTATCTGGAGGAGACCGAGCAGCGCGAGAACACGCTGATCTTGTTGATCTCCGACAACGGCGCGAGCGGCGAGGGCGGCCCGAACGGGTCGGTGAACGAGAACAACATCGCGAACGGCATCCCGGACTCGATGGAGCAGAACCGCGCGATGCTCGACGAGCTCGGCGGCACGAAGACCTACAACCACTACCCCAACGGCTGGGCGATGGCGTTCAACACGCCGTTCAAGATGTGGAAGCGCTACGAGTTCAACGGCGGCACGTCGGACCCGTGCATCATCTCGTGGCCGAAAGGGATGAAGGCCAAGGGTGAGATCCGCGAGCAGTACCACCACGCGATCGATCTCGTCCCAACGATTCTCGATTGTCTGGGCGTCGAGCCGCCTGAGACGATCGGCGGTCATGTCCAGAGCGACTTCGACGGCGTCAGCATGCGCTACAGCTTCGACCAGGGGTCGCTTCCGACCGCGCGCGCGACGCAGTTCTACTCGATGCTCGGCTCCCGGGCGATCTGGCACGACGGCTGGAAGGCCGTCACCACCCACCCCACGATCAGCGGCTGGAGCCACTTCGGCAGCGACACCTGGGAGCTCTACCACACCGACGTCGACCGCGCCGAGCTGCACAACCTCGCCGATCAGGAACCCGAACGGCTCAACGAGATGATCAGCCTGTGGTACGCCGAAGCCGGTCGCAACGGGGCGTTCCCGCTCGATGACCGCTCAGCCCTCGAAATCCTCACGACCCCGCGTCCGCTTCTGAGCCCGGCGCGCAACCGCTACATCTACTACCCGGACCTGGCGGAGGTCCCGGAGTCACAGGCGGTCAACATCCGCAACCGTTCCTACGGGATCGGCGCGCTCGTCGACATCCCCGCCCCAGGCGCCGAGGGCGTCCTGTTCGCCCACGGCTCGCGATTCGGCGGGCACGCGCTCTACGTCAAGAACAACCGCCTGCACTATGTCTACAACTGGGTCGGCCATTTCGAGCAGAAGATCGTCGGCAGCGAAGACGTGCCGGTCGGCAAGAACCTGATCCTGGCCGCCAACTTCGTCAAGGACGGCGAGGACCCGCCCGGCGTCTCGACCGGGATCTTGTCCCTCTACCACGGCGAGACGAAGGTCGGCGAGGAGCGCATCAAGACCCAGCCCGGCAAGTTCTCGATCGCCGGCGAGGGCCTCTGCGTGGGACGCGACGCTGGCGAGCCCGTCACCGACGACTACCCAGGCCCCCACCCGCACGAGTTCACCGGCGGCAACATCAACCGCGTCGCGATCGACGTCAGCGGCGAGCCGTACATCGACCTCGAACGCGAAGCCACCGCGATGCTCGCCCGCGAATAACTCGCGATCCACGGTCGGCTCTCGGGAGCACCCACCTCCGAGAGCCGACCGTCGAGCGCCGTTGGCGTTGGTTCGCATGCCGGCACGCGGGGGCGCGCGCGAACCGGTACTCGCCGAACTCGGCAGCTCGGACCAGGACGAGGGTTGGATCCCCGCTCGCCTGGAACCGGCGGCCGTGTCTACCCCGGTGGTTGCAGCCTCGTTGCTAACGATCGTGGCTAAGCGGCAGTCGGCAGCGATCTCAGTTTGGCTTCTGCCTGGGAACGAATCCGGCAGCGCGCCAGGTTACGGACCGCTGTCGCTGCGACACCTCGCTCATAGCGGATCTCCCCAGCAGCGTCAGTGGCGCCGCGGTCGAC
>JADGPN010000613.1 GCA_017882465.1 Solirubrobacteraceae bacterium | reverse complement strand
GACGGCATGATGCCGCCTTCCGGCTCGAGGTTGTGGCGACAGCACGCAGGGCTGCTCCCCGGCCTCACCCGCGGTGCCTGTCGGCTAGGCTTAAGGAGTCATGAATGAATTAGTGGGCTGTGGCAGGATGTTGGGTTGTGGTGGCGTATCGCGGGGGCATGATCGATGAATCGCAGATTGCTGAGCGTTATCGGGGGTTGGGGCCGGAGTTGAACGAGCGTCAGCGCAGGTTGTGGGCGGCGTCGGAGGCTCGGTCGTGTGGGCCGGGCGGGATCGCGGCTGTCGTGCGTGCGACGGGGATCAGCAAGAACACTGTGCAGCGTGGGATCGCGGAGCTGCGGGAGGGGACACGGCTGGAGGCGGGTCGTGTCCGTCGGCCGGGTGCTGGACCTCCCCCGCTTCGCCGGACACTCAAGCGCTTGAGTCGATAAGCCTAGTCGTTGTCGTTGTCGTTGTCGTTGTCGTTGTCGTTGTCGTTGTCGTTGTCGTTGTCGTTGTAGTTGTAGTTGTAGTTGTAGTAGTCGTTGTTGGTGTTGCAAACGCGAAGGGTTTTCAACACGCCGTTGACGTCTTTACGTCTTCGCGCGCGCGGGCGCGAGGCCGGCGGCGTGCTGCTCCTCGAACCCGGCCGGGGAGAGCATCCCGAGCGTCGAGTGCCTCCGCTGATCATGCGGCCAAGCTGAAGTGGATGGGTAAGCGGCGTCACAGCCGGTTCAGCCGATCCTCGCCCGCGTCGTTCAGATCCTCGCCCGCGACGAGGATGAGCTCGCTTCGCGCGCCGCTCAGACGTTCCTGGAGGAAGGGCCGGTATTCGTCGCTCGCATAGAACTGGTCGGCGGCGGCCTTCGAGGGCCACTCGACGATCAGCACGATCTGTGGCGGCATCCGGTCGCCCTCGCGCTTCTCGATACGCGCAGTCCGGGCGAGGTAGCGGCCGCCGCGGCGCTCGACCATGGCGGTGACCTTGTCGATGTAGTCCTGAACCCAGCTCGGATCGGTGACGTCGATCTCAGCGACGGCGTAGTACTTCATCGGGCCTCCTTGTCGAGCAGCGCGAGTACGGCAGGCTCGAGCCTCCCAGCCGTGTCCTCGCCGAGCGTTCCCGCGAGCAGGTGGCGGCGCACCACCGCCAGCGGCAGGTCGATCACCGCGTATGACGTCCGCTCGATCGCCTCCACCCCGGCGTCGCCAAAGACGCGCACGGCCAGGTCCCGGACGGCCGCCTCGAGCGGCGCGTTCACCCTGGCGACCTCGTCCGCGACCTCGCCTTCCGGCTCTGAGTCGAGCAGCCCGGCGCGGCTGTAGTCGAGCAGCAGCCGGGCGTCCGCGGGCGCCGACAGGGCGAACGCGACTCCAAAGCGCACCGCGCACGCGGCCGCCTCGCGCGGCTCCTCCTGTCCCAGCGCCTCTAGGTACCCCGCCTGGAAGCGACGCACCGCGCGCAGCCACGCCCGCGCCACGAGCTCGTCGCGCGACCCAAAGCGGTGATACAGCGACCCGCTCGGCGCCCCGCTGCGCCGCGCGATATCCCGGATCCCGGCCGCACGCGGACCGGCCTCGACGACAAGGTCACGCGCCGCGTCGAGCAGCTCGTCTGTCGGATGGAGCGCCGGACGCGGCATCCGGGCAGATATTAGAGCACCTGATCTAGTATGCGTGACCCGCCTCGCGGCGGGGGATGGCCTGTTGGATTTCGGATAGGTTGGCCGAGCCGGGCGAGGTCTGCTGCACTGCCGTTCGAGTTCGGGTCCGCTGCTCCTGTTCGCGCAACGCGACGGTCTCTAAGCTGGCCCGGGCTGCCGTGTCCCATGCCGGCCGGCAAGTGGTGACATGCTGCGCGCCGTGAGTGCACTCGACCGCATTCGGTTCCGGCTCGATCGGATCCGCGGTGCCGTCGGCGAGATCGATGCGGCGTTCCTCGACACGCCGGCGCTGCTGTGCGCGCCACTCGGCCAAGCGCTCGGGTGCTCCGTGACGCTGAAGATCGAAACGCTCAATCCGGTCCGAAGCTTCAAGGGACGCGGCACGGAGACAGTGGCAGCCGTGGCCCGGAAGCAAGGCGCGTCACGCGTGGTCTGCGCGAGCGCTGGCAATCTCGGTCAGGCGCTGGCCTACAGCGGCTCGCGTCGAGGCCTGGCGGTCACCGTCGTGGCGGCGAGAACCGCCAACCGGCTCAAGCTGCGCCAGATCGCCGCCTTCGGCGCCGCCGTCCGGCTCGAAGGGGAGGACATCGAAGACGCCCGGCTGCTCGCGCGAGAGATCGCGGAAACGGACGGCGCGTACCTCGTCGAGGACAGCTTGGACCTGGCCACCTGCGAAGGCGCAGCCACGATCGGTCTCGAGCTCGTCCGAGACGATCCGAGGCTCGACGTTGTGCTCGTAGCCCTCGGCGGCGGAGCGATGGCCAGCGGCGTCGGCTACGCCATGCGCTCGCTCGTCGGGCACGTAGAGGTGATCGGAATCCAGCCCCTCGGTGCGCCCGCGATGGCGCTGTCGTGGCGTCAGGGAACCGTGGTCGAGACCGACCGCATCGAGACGATCGCCGATGGCGTCGCCGGCCGCTGTCCGATTCCCGAGGTGCTGAGCGACCTGCTCGTCGTGCTCGACGACGTGGTGCTCGTGCGCGAGGACTCGATCAAGGCCGGCATGCGGGCGCTCTATGAGCATGCGGGACTCGTCGTTGAGCCGTCCGCTGCGCTTGGCATCGCCGCCGTCCTCGAAGACCCGGAGCGGTTCGCCGGGCGGCGCGTCACCACGATCCTGTGCGGAAGCAACGTGGGCCCGGCCGACTTCGCGCGGTGGGTACTAGAACCCGCCGTGCACGACGCGCGGTAGCGCTGCTCTCCATGCCGGCCGGCGCAACCCGGCGTCCTGCACGTGCACTGCTCATAGAATCGGTCCCGGTGTTGAAATGGGGGGTTGCCCGACGCGGGCGACGGTTCGCGTTAGGGTCGAAAGCCGGACCGGGGTCTGACCCAGCATGGGTCTGGACCCT
>JADGPN010000612.1 GCA_017882465.1 Solirubrobacteraceae bacterium | reverse complement strand
TGGGGGAGGCGTCGCTAGGCGCGGCGGTCGCAGCGCGCGTTCTGGGAGTCCTCGGGTTGGGCAGTCGACCGGCCGGCGACTTCCGCCGGCCCCCCGGCCCTGAACCTGCGCGGGGGCTGGCTTTGCCAGCGGGCGGGCGGTGGTCCGTGCCGGCGCTATTGCGCCGCCATCTTGTTGCACTGCGCGTCGGCTTCCTGCTTGAGCGAGGCGATTGGGATCTTGGCTGCCGCAGTGAGGCAGGCTTGCTTTGCCTTGCTGCGCGCGGTGTTCACGTTCGCGTTGCTCGTGGTGATCTGATTGCAGGCGTGTTCCGCGGTCGACCGAGCGCTCGAGTCCTGAATCTTCTTCGTGGCGTCGAGGCACTTCTGCTTGGCGCCCGCAACGCCACTTCCGGAGCCAGCGGTGGTGGACGTCGCCGTCGACGAGGTCGACGATGACGTGGAGCTGCTCGAACTCCCGCACGCGCTCAGAGCGGCTGCGGCGACGAGGAGCACGACGACAACGAGGAGCGCCGAGCGAAGGTCAATCATGCCGCCATCATCGCGCAAACCGTCGCGGACTGTTGAACGGCTCGCCGGGTCGCTCCCGTTCGCATTCCGGGCTTCGCTACGCGGGCTTGGCTTAGCAACGGAGCAGAAATGACGGTTTTCGATTGGGCGTGGCTACTTCAGAACGAGTGGAGAGTTCCTGCTAATCCTGGGTTTTTGATGGCTGAGAGGCCGTTTGAGCATGGGCTAAACCTGGGGATATCGCGATAACCCCGGGTTTGAGTCCTGTTCAGGTGGCTGAGCGTCGCCGCCGACGTGGCCGCTGAGGACCGTGGAACGGTCGCCCTTTGGTGGTGAGGATGTACTCGCCGGCTTGGCGAGAGAGGTCGCGCATCTGCTCGAGCACGGCCTCGAGTTGGCGGCGGTTTGCGATCCACTCGCGGTACAGGGCGGCGTCCTCGGCCGATAGGCGGCGAGTGACGGTCTTGCCGGTCTCCTTCCAGGTCAGCTGCCAGTAGGGGCCGTGCCGCTGATCGGGGTTGCGGCAGCGGCAGTTGGGGTTGCCGCAGGAGGTGTAGAGCTCGGCGAGGCTGCCCTCGCAGATGAAGCCGACCTCGGCCAGGCGCGTCTTGACCTTCTCGTAGTCGCGGCTCAGGCGTTGCAGACGCCGCTTGAGCTCGGCCTTGGAGAGGCGCCGTTCCGTCATCGATAAGTATCATACTTGTCGTTCATGCAGACCGTGGGTCTGCCGGATGGACCGGCCAGCGGGCTTGAGGCGTTCCAGGAGCTTGAGCGGTTCCTCTCCGATGCCGCCGAAGCGCACCTCGGTCTGTCCGAGCTCGAGCGCGGGTCAGAGCGCCGCTCCCGCGAGCTGGTACGCCTGTCCCTGCAGGCGCATGTGGACGCCCGCGGCGACGGCGACGTGGGTGAGGCGATCGTCGTCTCGGGTCCGGACGGGCCGGTGCGCCTGGCGTACAAGCGGCTTCATACCCGTTCGGTGCTGACACTGTTCGGCGAGGTGCGGATCACGCGCGTCGGCTACGGCGCTCCCGGGCGTGAGGCGATCCATCCGCTTGATGCCGAGCTCGGGTTGCCTGAGCGGATCTACAGCTACGAGTGCCAGCGGCGGCTGATCAGGGGCGCGATCTGCGGGCCGTTTGACGAGGCGATCGCGCTGGTCTGCGAGATGACCGGGTTGACCGTGCCCAAACGCTCGGCCGAGCAGATCGTGCGAGAGGCCGGCGTGGACTTCGACGCGTTCTACGCTGAGCGCGCCCAGGCTGAGGTCAAGCCAGGCAGAGGCGAGATCCTCATCGGGGCGATCGACTGCAAGGGCATCCCGATGGTCAAGCCCGAGCGCGCCTTGCGAGTCGTGCGGCGCGGGAAGGGCGAGAAGGCCAACAAGAAGCGGATGGCGACGGTCGCCGCCGTTCACGGCCAGGCGCCCGTGGTCCGCACGCCCGAGGAGGTGCTCTCAAGCCTGTTCGCCACCGACGAGCGACCCGAGCGCCCGAAGCGCACGCCGCCGCACCGCAAGCGGGTGTGGGCCAGTCTGCTCGCCGACAAGGACACGTTCATCGCCGACGTCAAGGCCGAGATGGTCAAGCGTGATCCCCGCCACCGGCGCACCTGGGTGATCGTCACCGACGGCGAGCGAGCACTGCAACGCCGGGTGTGCCAGACCTTCACCGACGTCACGCTCGTCCTCGACCTCCTGCACGTGCTGGAGAAGCTCTGGAAGGCCGGCCACGCGCTCCACCCAGAGGGCAGCCGTGAGGCAGAGGAGTTCGTCTACGAGCGCGCCAAGCGGATCCTGGGCGGGCAGGTCAGCCAGGTCGTCAAGGGCCTTCGGCTGATCGCGACCAAGCGCAAGCTCACCGGCACGAAGTCCAAGACGCTGGAAGAGGTCGCCGGCTACCTCTACAGCAACCGCGAGCGGATGAAGTACGACGTCTACCTCGCCAACGGCTGGCCGATCGCGTCAGGCTCGGTCGAGGGAGCGTGCAAGAACCTCATCCGCGACCGCTTCGAGCGCTCCGGCATGCGCTGGACCCCGGCGACAGCCGAAGCCCTCCTACGCCTCCGCGCTATCTACCTCTCGGGCGACCTCGACGCCTACTGGGAATTCCACATCCAGCAAGACCAGCGGCGCCTCTACCCAACCTGGCACTCGTCCTGAAGTAGCCACGCCCAAATCAGACTTCCCGGGGTCACAGCTGGTGGACGGGTGAACGGGAGTCCGGCCACGTTCTCGTAGGTCTGCTCGGTCCGGCTGCGTCAATGTGATGCGAGGAGGAGGAGACTGCAGTGGTGGCGTTCCGGGTGTGCCTGCGCCGGGAAGATGAGCTGACGGAGAGAGATGACCAAAGACCGGCTCAGTCCGCTTGAGCCTAAGATCGTTCGCGGGACAACCGCGGCTCGCGCCACACGAAATCCTGGTGACCAATGACGGCTGCGTCGCAAGGTCGCAGCCCGCGCAGGCGACGCGCGTGAGAACAACTCTCGCAACATCG
>JADGPN010000021.1 GCA_017882465.1 Solirubrobacteraceae bacterium | reverse complement strand
CCGCCCCGGGGCAGGCCTGACGGCCCCTTGGGCCGGCGCCGGTTGTTGCCCCAGCCATCGTCCGAGCTCTGGTCCGGCGGATCGCGCGGGGGTGGGTCCCCGCCGTCGCGCAGCGCGGGCAGGATCAGCACGGTGACGCACGCCAGTCCGACGAAATGGACCCCGGCGATCATCAGCAACAGCTGAGACTCGCCTGACATGTCTGAAGACTAGCGCGCGACCCGCGCGCGGGATAGGTCGTGTGATCGCGTTGGGCGCCGGCCCGCTACCATCGTTCGCCGCCCATGGCCGTCACCGCTCAGACCGCACTCGAAGTCACCTCGCGCACCCCCGACGGCTCGCGCTCGGCACGGCGCCTGCGCCGTGCGGGCTTCGTGCTCGGCATCGTCTACGGCGGCGGCGAGGAGCCGCTGGCCTTCCAGGTCCCGGCGCGCACGCTGCGCCTGGCGCTCGCCCACGCCGGCGCGGTGCTGGACCTGATCGTCGACGACGCCAAGGGCGGCCCGGTGGTGCTCAAGGAGCTGGTGCGCCACCCCGTGAGCGGGGAGACCGTGCACCTGGACCTGCTTCGCGTCCGCCTCGATCAGCCGATCGAGGCGACGGTGATCCTCGAGCTGACGGGGATCGAAGACGCGCCCGGCGTCAAGGACGGCGGCGTGCTCGAGCACTCCGCGCGCGAGCTCACGATTGAGGCGCTCCCCGGCGACATCCCGGACTCGATCCACCACGATGTGTCCGAGATGCAGATCGGCGACGTCGTGAGCCTGGAGGCGATCGTCGCCCCCGACAACGTGAAGCTGGTGGACGATCCCGAGACGGTGATCGCCACGCTCAGCGCTCCTCGCCTGCAGACCGAGTCCGACGAGGAGATCGAGTCCGAGACGCAGGTGGTCGGCGAAGGCGGCGGCGAGGCGGAAGCGTCTCGGGACGAGAGCGCCCGCGACGGCGACGCCGACAGCGAGTAGCGAGGCCCGGACATGCCACTCCCGGGTCGCCGCGGCGCTCCCGTCGATTGGCTGCTGGTGGGACTCGGCAACCCCGGCTCGGAGTACACCGGGACGCGCCACAACATCGGCTTTGAGATCGCCAACCTGCTGGCGCAGCGATGGGGGCTGCCGCGGGCCAAAAGCAAGTACAGCGGCCTGCTGACCGAGGGCCGAACCGGTCCCGGCGGGCCCCAGGTCGCGGTGCTGCTGCCGCAGACCTACATGAACGAGGCCGGTCAGTCGGTCAGCCCCGCGCGTGGAGCGATGAAGCTGCCGCTCGACCGCGTGCTCGCGCTGCACGATGAGATCGACCTCCCGTTCGGCGAGATCCGGGTCCGGATCGGGGGCGGCCTGGCCGGTCACAACGGACTGAAGTCGCTCAAGCAGGGTCTGGGCAGTGCCGACTTCGCCCGCGTCCGGGTGGGCGTCGGGCGCCCTCCGACCACCGACCCCGACCGTGTGGCCGCGTACGTCCTGGGCCCCTTCCGCGAGCCCAAGGGCGACGTCCAGGCGCTCGTCGAGCAGGCGGCCGATGCGGCCGAGCGCGTCGTGCTCGGCGACACCGAGCTGCCCGCCGCGCGATAGCACCTCACGTCCAGACCGCCGCGGACCCTCGTCCTAGACTCCAATAGATCCGACCCCGGTGGGGCTCCGGTTCGTGGCGATTCGCGTCCGGCAACGAACCGGAACCCCACCGTGGGGGAGGCCCGCACGTGCTGAGAACCCTCCTCACCAACGCCGACACCGACCCGCAGACGCTCGAGCTCGCGGGAGAGGGCGGCCATGCGTTCGTGTCGCAGTCGCTGCGCCCGTATCTGCTGGCGGCGCTGCTCGACCGCAATCCTGAGCAGCCCGCGATCGTCGTCGCCGGCGACGACCGCGCCGCCCGAGATCTGGCCGCGGCGCTGAAGTCGTGGCTGGAACCACGAACGGTCCGCTTCTACCCCAGCCGCGGGGTCACCTATGAGTCGCACCTGGCGCCGCCGCCGCACCTCGTCGGGTTGCGGATCGCCGCGATCGACGCGCTGATCGAGCCGGGCGACACAGCGCCGGTGATCGTCGTCAGCGCGGTGGCGCTGTCGGAGAAGGTGCCCGACCCAGCGCTCCGGCCGCACGGCTTCACATTGCGGGTGGGCGATCTGCTCGATCTCGAGGAGACGGCCCGCGATCTTGTCTCGGCGGGCTACGAGCGCGTCGACCAGGTGGAGGACCGCGGTCAGTTCGCCATCCGCGGCGGGCTGCTCGATCTCTACCCGGCCACCGAGGACCGCGCCGTCCGGGTCGATCTGTTCGGCGACGAGATCGAGTCGCTGCGATGGTTCTCGACCTTCACCCAGCGCTCGCTGGGGGACGCGGAGACGATCGAGGTCGCGCCCGCGGCTGAGCTGGCCGAGGAGCACCGCGAGCTGGCTGAGATCGCCGCGCTCGAGGACGAAGCCGACCGCCCCGACATCGCCGAGCTGCTCCCGGTCGAGGACTTCCGCGCCTTCCTCGACCTCGCACCGGCCGACGCGGCCGTGATCGTCGCCGGCGAGGAGGACCTCGCGCCGGCGCTCAAGGACCACTGGCAGGACGTCACCACGGCATTCCACGACGAGGACGCCCACCATCTCTACGAGCCGCCCGAGCGGATCGCCGCGGCGCTCGAGGAGCGGGCGCGCATCCGCCTGTCCAGCATCGACCAGGACCAGCCGTTCCAGTTCCGCGCGCAGGCGGCCGACATTGCCGCGCGCGGCCTGAAGGAGGCCGAGCCGGAGCTCGAGAAGCTGGTGCGCTCGGGATACCGGACCGTGGTGGCATTCGCCCGCCGCGGCGAGGGCGAGCGGGCCGCCTACAACCTCGGCCGGCTCAAGGTCGGCTGGCTGGAGCCATCCACGAATGGGTCCAGTCAAACCGGGCCGGCGTCAGCCGGCCAAATACAGAACCTGGTCTTTGCCCACGCCAGGCTGCAGGCGGGGTTCATCGCGCCGCAGTTCAAGCTGGCGGTGATCCCAGAGCATCGGCTGTTCCGCCGGCGACGGACCGCCGAGCGACCGGACCGCGCTCATCGCCGCGGCGTCCTGCGCAGCTTCGCCGACCTGCGCACCGGGGACATCGTCGTGCACGAGGACCACGGGATCGCGCGCTTCGCCGGCTTCGACACGAAGACCGTCGCGGGGGTCACGCGCGACTATCTGTATCTCGAGTACGCGGGCTCTGACCGCGTGTTCGTCCCCGTCGACCAGTTGGCCAAGATCAGCCGCTACGTGGGAGCCGGCGGTGCCCATCCACCGCTGTCCAAGCTGGGCGGCAGCCGCTGGGAGACGATCAAGTCCCGCGCGCGCCGCGCCGCGCAGGAACTGGCCGGCGAGCTGCTCAACCTGTACGCCGAGCGCAAGCGCCGCGAGGGGCACACCTTCCCCGTCGACACCGACTGGCAGCGCGAGTTCGAGGACGCCTTCCCGTTCACCGAGACCCCGGACCAGCGCGACGCGATCGAGTTCGTCAAGGCCGACATGGAGGCTCCGCGCCCGATGGACCGGCTGATCTGCGGCGACGTCGGCTACGGCAAGACCGAGGTGGCGCTGCGGGCCGCGTTCAAGGCGGTGCAGGACGGCAAGCAGGTAATGCTGCTCGTGCCCACGACGATCCTCGCCCAGCAGCACTTCGGGACCTTCTCCGAGCGGCTCAAGGACTACCCGGTCACGATCGAGCACGTTTCGCGCTTTCGTCCCGCGCCCGAGCAGAAGGCGGCGATCGCCCGCTTCGGCACGGGTGAGGTGGACATCCTGATCGGCACCCACCGGCTGCTCTCGCGCGACGTCCGCGCCAAGGACCTGGGCCTGCTGGTGGTCGACGAAGAGCAGCGCTTCGGGGTCAAGCAGAAGGAGCTGCTGCGCCAGCTGAAACTGAAGGTCGACGTGATCGCGATGAGTGCCACCCCGATCCCGCGCACGCTGCAGATGTCGCTGGCGGGCGTGCGCGACATCTCCGTGATCGAGACGCCGCCCGAGGGCCGGCGGCCGGTCAAGACCTACGTCGGCGAATACGACGAGGAGCTGGTCAAGCAGGCGCTGGTCCGCGAGCACGGGCGCAAGGGACAGGCGTTCTTCCTGCACAACCGGGTCGAGACGATCGAGGAGACGGCCGAGCGGCTGCGCGGCCTCTGCCCGCAGATGAAGTTCGAGGTCGCCCACGGCCAGATGGAGGAGCGCGGGCTCGAGCAGCGGATGCTGCGCTTCCTACGCGGCGACGCCGACGTGCTGGTGTGCACGAGCATTATCGAGTCGGGCATCGACATCCCGCAGGCCAACACGCTGATCGTCGAGCGATCCGACGCCTTCGGCCTGGCCCAGCTGTACCAGATCCGCGGACGGGTCGGCCGCAGCCGCGAGCGCGCGTACGCGTATCTGCTCTACCCGAGCGCGGCGGCGCTGACCCCGGACGCGGCGCAGCGGCTCTCGGCGCTGTCTGACTACACCGAGCTCGGCGCCGGGTTCAAGATCGCGATGCGGGACCTGGAGATCCGCGGAGCCGGGAACCTGCTCGGGGATGAGCAGTCGGGACACGTCGCGGCGCTCGGATTCGAGCTCTACATGCAGATGCTCGACGAGGCGGTCGGAGCGCTCGAGGCGGAAGGCGCCGAGCAGGACTGGGAGCCGGTGCGCCTGGACGTCAACGTCGACGCCTACGTCCCCGCCGACTACATCCCCTACGAGCAGGCCAAGGTGGACGTGCACCGCCGGATCGCCGCCTCGCGTGAGGTCGCCGACCTGGCGCTGCTGCGGGAGGAGCTCGAGGACCGCTTCGGCGAGCTGCCCGAGCCGCTGGCGAACCTGATCGCGTTGCAGCAGGCGCGCATCAAGCTCGGCCAGGCCGGCGCCCAGGCGGTGAGCTTCCGGGGCGGGCGCCTGGCCGTCACCCCGGTCGAGCTCGACTCGGTGCGGGCGAAGCGGATCCGCCAGGAGATCCCCGAGGCGCTGTACGAGTCGGGCAAGTCGCAGCTGTCGGTGCGGGTGCCGGAGGATCCGGCCAAGCGCTTCCCGGCGGTGGTCAGGGCGGCGGACGTGCTGCTGGCGGTCACGCGCGAGGCGGCCTGAGCGGGCGCCCGGTGCGCGACAGCCTCGGCCGCTCCCCTCGGCCGCCGTTGCAGCAGCAGCTGCCGCTCCAGCAGAGCACGGTTGAGCGCCCGCGGGCCGAGGACGTCGCCGGGATGGCGGCGGGGCCGGGCGCGACCGCGGGCGGGCTCAGACATGGCCTCCGTGTGCTGGGATGATGATCGGTGTGCCGGGATGGTGATCGCGGCAGCTCCCCGGCCCGACCGGGAGCGACCCGCCGCCGCCCGCCGCCCGCGCCGCCCACCGCCGCCCGCGCCGCCCACCGCCGCTAGGATCCGCGGTTGCCATGGCTTCCAACGACGTCGCAGGCAAGGTGGCGCTGATCACCGGGGGGGCGCAGGGATCGGCCCGGGGATCGCGCGCCGACTGACGGCGGCCCTGACTCTTCGACCGCTCTTCAGCACTCTCGCTACCATCATCCCGCGAATGAAGTCAATCGTCAGGTCATTCCAGGCGCTCGGCGCCTTTTTTGTGGTTGCAATCGTGGTGGCGGGCTGCGGCAGCGGCGTTCCCGGCGACTCGGTGGCCGACATGTCGGGCAATCCGATCACCACCGCGACGTTCAACCACTGGATGTACGTCGCGGCCAAGGGCCAGGCCTCGCAGTCGCCCGGCTCGCCGGTGATCGTCCCGGATCCGCCGAACTACGACAAGTGCGTGGCCACGGTGCGCAAGGCGATCCCGTCGCTGGCCAGCACGCCGACGAAGCAGCTCAAGACCGAGTGCGGCACGCTGTTCACGCAGCTGCGCGACCAGGTCCTGGATTTCCTGATCCGCTCCTACTGGTACCAGGCGGACGCCGCCAAGCAGAAGATCAAGGTGACCGACGCGGACGTCCAGAAGGCCTTCCAGACCGCCAAGGCGCAGCAGTTCCCGACCGACGCGCAGTTCCAGGCTTTCCTGGCCTCCTCGGGGCAGACGCTCAATGACATCCTCTATCGGGTGCGCGTCAACCAGATCTACACCAAGCTGCTCGCCAAGGCGGGGGCGGCGGTCACGGGCGCGCAGATCGCCGCCTACTACGCCAGCCACACCTCGCAGTTCGGCAAGCCCCAGACGCGCAACATCCGCATCGTGCTGACCAAGACCAAGGCGCAGGCCGAGGCGGCCAAGGCTGCCCTGGCCGCCGGCGGGACCTGGCAGGCCACCGCGGCCAAGTACTCCACCGACGCGAGCACCAAGAACAAGGGCGGGCTCCTGGTCGGCGTGACCAAGGGCCAGCAGGACGCCGCGCTCGACGCGGCGTCGTTCTCGGCCGCCCGGGGCGTGCTGCTCGGACCGGTCCAGGGACAGTTCGGCTGGTACGTGTTCGAGGTCACGGGCATCACTCCCGGCACCCAGCAGACACTCGCGCAGGCCACGCCGGCGATCAAGAAGCTGCTGACCCAGCAGCAGACCACGACCCAGCAGGCGAAGGTCGATGCGGCGGCCAAGAAGAGCTGGCTGAGCAAGACGCAGTGCCGGTCGGGCTACGTGATGGCTGACTGCACGGGCTACAAGGCGCCGCCGGCCACGTCGACGAGCACCGCGCCGTCGAGCACCGCGCCGCCGGCGACCACCACGCCGCCGTCGACCACGACCACCGGTTAGTGGCGGCCGGGCAGCCGGAGATCGTCGAGGCGCTGGCGCGCCTGGACGCGATCACCCGGCGGTTGCGCCGCGAGTGCCCATGGGACCGCGAACAGGACGAGCGCACGATCGTCCCGCACACGCTCGAGGAGGCCTACGAGCTGGCCGACGCCGCCCAGCGCCGTGACGACGCGAAGCTGCTCGACGAGCTCGGGGATGTGCTGTTCCAGGTCCACTTCCTGTCGCTGCTGCTCGAGGAGCGCGGCGCCGGCGATCTCGCTCAGGTGGCCGACCACTGCCGGGAGAAGCTGATCCGCCGCCATCCGCACGTGTTCGGCGAGACCGAGGCCGCGACCGCCGGCGAGGTGCTGGCGAACTGGGACAAGATCAAGCAGGAGGAGCCCGGCCGTGAGCGCGGCCTGTTCGGCGAGGTCCCGGAAAACCTGCCCGCCCCGCTCTACGCCCGCAAGGTCCAGCGCCGCGCCGCGTCGAGCGGATTCGACTTCCCCGGGGTCGAGGGGCCGCTGCAGGCGGTTCGCGACGAGCTCGATGAGCTGAGCGCGGCCGGCACGCCCGACGAGCGCTTCCAGGAGCTGGGCGACGTGTTGTTCGCGGCGGTGAACGTGGCGCGCAAGCTCCGCGTCGACCCCGAGCTGGCGCTGCGGGCGGCGTCCGACCGCTTCCGCAGCCGCGTCAGTGCCGGGGAGAGCCTGGCCGCATCCGAAGGCCGTAGCTGGCACGATCTTGAGCCCGACGAGCAGCTCGCCTACTACGCGCGCGCTCGCCTGAACGAAGGAGTCACCGACCGATGAGCCAGATCGAGCAGATCCACGCGCGGCAGATTCTCGACAGCCGCGGCAATCCGACCGTGGAGGTCGAATTGAGTCTGCGCTCTGGCGCGTGGGGACGGGCGGCGGTTCCGTCGGGGGCCTCGACCGGTGAGTTCGAAGCCACCGAGCTGCGTGACGGCGGCTCGGATTGGCTGGGCAAGGGGGTGACCCAGGCCGTGAGCAACATCAACGGCGAGATCGCCACCGCCGTTCATGGTCACGACGCGGCAGCGCAGGCAGCGCTCGACCGGCTGCTGGTCGAGCTCGACGGCACCCCGAACAAGTCCCGCCTGGGCGCCAATGCCCTGCTTCCCGTCTCGCTGGCCGCCGCTCACGCCTCGGCCGCCGAGGAGCGGCTGCCCCTGTGGCGCTACCTCGGAGGCGAGACGGCCCACGTGCTGCCGGTGCCGATGATGAACGTGCTCAACGGCGGCGCCCACGCCGCCAACCAGGTCGATTTCCAGGAGTTCATGATCGTGCCCATTGGCGCGCGGACGTTCAGCGAGGCATTGCGGATGGGGACCGAGGTGTTTCACCATCTCAAGCGCACGCTGCACGCGAAGGGGCTGTCCACCGCGGGCGGCGACGAGGGCGGCTTCGCGCCCGACCTGAACTCCAACGTCGAGGCGCTCGACGCTCTGATCGCGGGGATCCGAGCCGCCGGCTACGTGCCCGGCGACCAGATCGCGATCGCGCTCGATCCCGCGGTGAGCGAGCTCTACCGTGACGGCGCCTACCTGCTCGAGCACGAGGGCGTGACCCTGACCTCCGAGCAGCTCACCTCCTACTGGGCCGACCTGGCCGCCCGCTATCCGATCGTCTCGATCGAGGACGGCATGGGCGAGGAGGACTGGGCCGGCTGGGCGATGCTCACGGAGCGCCTGGGCAAGTCGCTGCAGCTCGTTGGGGACGACCTCTTCGTGACCAACACGCAGCGGCTCAAGCGCGGCATCGACTCGGGTGTGGCCAACTCGATCCTGATCAAGGTCAACCAGATCGGTACCCTGACCGAGACGCTGGCCGCCGTGCGAATGGCTCGCGAGGCCGGCTATACCGCGGTCATGTCGCATCGATCGGGCGAGACCGAGGACGTCACCATCGCCGACCTCGCCGTGGCCACCGGGTGCGGGCAGATCAAGACCGGTGCTCCCTCGCGCACCGACCGGGTGGCCAAGTACAACCAGCTGCTGCGGATCGAGGAAGCGCTCGGTCCGGACGCCGCGTACCCCGGGCGGGCGGTCTTCCGGGCGTAGGGGTGGGGGGCTCGCCGCGCCTCGCGGGGGGCGCGGTTGGGTGTAGCTGACGCTTTCGCGTGGCGGGATGGGGCGTGAACGGCGGCTGGGGGACGATACACCTCCAAACAGCGTGCTTAGCGGGGCAAATCGTGGCCTGCGTGGGGCTCCGTGGCCAAGTAAGCATGTCCAGCGTGCTTATGTGGCCAAGGTCGAGTCTGGGCACGCAGGTTTGGTCGGTTGTGCACCCTGAATTCCGGGGCGGTGGGGTGTCGGCGAGGGATGCCGTCGCCTATCAGCCCATTGATGTGGTGCCTCGGGCCAGGAGGGGGTGCCGGTACGCCGGGGACCGGCGACCACGCTCAATCTCACCCGTTTCCTCCCCAGCCGCCGTTCCAGCAGTCACCTCGTGGCCGCGGCGCATGCGATACCCCCGTCGCTCCGCCCGGCGGCAAGGCACGTTGCAGCAGGAAGGAAGCCGCCGACGGCGAACGAAGGGCTCACGGGAATGCCGTCAGCCCGCTCCGCCTCCACCGCAGCACGCCGACAACGCGCACCTCGGGCCGCCGCGCGCCCGCGCCCGCGCCGAGTGCCGATCATCTCTTCGGCCGCGCGGGTGCGGTGGGACCGGGTGGGCCGGGTCAGTCTGCTGATCGTCCTCGCCGTGGTCCTGGTTCTCTACTTCGACCACACGCTCTCGTACCTGTCCACTCGGGCGGAGGCGGGGCGGGAGTCGAGCATGGTGCAGCAGCTGGTCAAGAACAACGCGGCGCTGGCGCGCCAGCAGCAGTCGCTCAACGATCCGGCCACGATCCAGCGCGACGCGCGCGCGCTGGGGATGGTGCGGCCCGGCGAGCGGCCCTACGTGATCACCGCGCTGCCGAACAACTAGATGAGTAGTGCCACCGGCCCGGGGTGGAGTCGGGGCGTTGAAGGAGACATAAGCAGGCAGATCGAAGTCGACGGTGCTCTGTACCGACCGTCGACCCTGAGGAGGGCCACAATGGACGCCGACCTCGATCTGCTGCTCACCGCTGTTTTCTGCACGGTGGACGATTTCCTGCCCACACAGGCACAGAACGGCAACCGAAGGATTACCGATGCGGAGGTCATCACGCTGTGCGTCGCGCAGGCGATCATGGGGATCCCGTCCGATCCGCCGGTTCCTCGCGATCGCCGATAAGCGGTAGCGGCATCTGTTCCCGCACCTGCCCGCCGGTGACGCGTTTCACAAGCGCCGGCTGCGGTGCTCGCGGCAGCTGGAAGCGGTGAATCTTCGAGTTCGCGCGGCAAAGCCCCGGATTCGTTGATGATCCGCTGCTGGTCGATTCGACCCCGGTCGGGTGCGCTCGCTCGCGTGAGACCGTCA
This sequence comes from Solirubrobacteraceae bacterium, assembly GCA_017882465.1. Classification (GTDB taxonomy): domain Bacteria; phylum Actinomycetota; class Thermoleophilia; order Solirubrobacterales; family Solirubrobacteraceae; genus Palsa-465. The sequence goes on along the minus strand of JADGPN010000021.1, from coordinate 18,854 downwards.
AGCGCGGCGGGAGCTCGAGCCTCACCGACGCGCTCGCCAACGCCGCCGACTACGGCTACTGCGCCAGCCACAGCCGCTACTTCTGGGGATTCGCCTGCACGCCCTGTTCGCCCCAGGCGGCACCCCGAGAGCGCTCGCGCTGACCTCCCCGAAGATCGACGAGAAGCTGGAGCGTGCAGATGGTCGCCCGCTGCGAACGCACACCCGGTCAGATGCTGGTCCTGATCGGCGATAAGAACTTCCGCGGCCAAGAGTTCGAAGCACAGCTCGCCAAGCTCGACGCGACGATCATCCGACCACGACGCACCGACGAGCACACTCGCACCACGCAATCGGCCTAGAGCACCCCGGCGCTCAGGCCCGCATCGCAGATCACCCCGCAACGCCGCCGCACCACCAGCCAACACCATCACCCGCACCTCGCGCCGATCCGCCAACGGATCGAATCGATCTTCTGGACCTTCAAAGACATCTTCTCGAACGCCACGGCGCATGCACCCTCTCCAACCTCCGCGTCCGCCTCTGCGCAGACGCAAACCAGCGCGCGATTCGCCGCACTCGCCGCCCGCCGTCGCGCTCAACCACCAACTCAACCGCCCAAGCCGTTCGCTCGTCGCCTACACCGCATAACCGCGTGGCACTCATCCACTCATCTAGTATCTAGTGGTCGCCCCCGCAAGTACGCTCGCATTCGAGCGCCTCCCGCAGGCCTGGCTCCGGCTTGCGGCCCGCTCCGGAGGGTCGGCTCTGCGATCCTCCACCGCTGTGCGATTCCATGACGCGATCGGATTGTGGGAGGACGGCCGGCGCCGGCTGGCGGCCGCTGACCCGGCTGAGCGGCCGGCGCTGGAGCGGGTCACCGACGAGCTCGTCGACGAGCTGCGCCGCCGGCTCGGCGGGCCGTTCACGACCGAGGATCTGGCCGCCCTGTACTGGGACGGCACGGACTGGTGCTTCGACATCGCGATCAGGGTCGCGCCGAGCACTCCGGCGGCGTGGGAGATCCCCGTCGTCGCCGGAGCGGCGTTCGCGCGCTACGTTCGCAGCGCGATCGACTACGCGGGCGGCAGGCGGATCGAAGATCGGCCCTGATGCCCGGGTCGGCTAATCGTCGTCGTCTTCGCTCTCTTCACCGCCGGCGCGGCGGATGACGATCTGATCCTCCTCGATCGACACCTCCACGGGACGGTGGCCGGCCCAGTATTCGGCGTACACAGGGTCGTCCTGGACGGCAGGATCCAGCCACAGGCCGTATCCCTCTTCGCCGTGGTCGAACGTGGCCTCGAGCGGACCGGAGGTCGGTCGCCGGCCGCGAGCCGCGCCGCGGCCGCCGCGACGTGAGCGCCGGCGACGTGCCGGCTTCTCCTCGTCGTCGCCTTCGTCCTCGGACTCCTCCTCGGAGCGTTCCGCTTCTGCCGCGTCGAGCTCGGCGGCGATCAGCGCATCGTCCTCGGCACGCAAATCGATCTCGTCGTCGTAATCGGCGACGGGGGTTGGGCTCTCGGGATCACCGGCAGGCTCCAGACCCTGCTCGCGCTTGAACGCCTGAATCTGCTGGACGGTGACCTCGAGCTGATGGGCGATCCAGGCGTCGGTGCGTCCCTGGCGCACCCAGGCGCGGATCTGGTTGAGCTGTGGGCGTAGTGATCTACGGGTCATCCGGGCCGGAGATTAGTACAGCGGGCGGCGGCGGGCGGCGTCAAGCCGTCGCTGTCGCTTGTGCTAAGGCCAAGGCGGGCGGTATGCTCGTCCGCGAGCGGACCCGCTGTTGCTCGCGATGGCACCGGGCCGGACTTCCTTCTCACAACCATCAGGCAAGCAGGGAGGCCATTCCCATGTTGGTACTGACGCGCAAGTCCAACCAGAGCATCATGATCGGTGACGACATTGAGGTCTCCGTGCTGGCGATCATGGGGGAGAAGGTGCGGATCGGAATCCAAGCTCCTCGTGACATCCCCGTGTTCCGCAAAGAGGTGTACCTCGAGATCCAGCAGGAGCGGGTCGCGAGTGGCAAGGGCGTACGCGACGAGGTGGATGCCGCGCTGCGTGGACTCGGCGAGTCCAGCTAACCGGCTGGCTCCTGGCAGGGGGCGGCTCATGGAGAGCCGCCTCGGCTCGAGTCAGCCGAGCAGGTAGTACAGGGTCTCGAACATCGCCACGGTCACCACCACCGCGGTGGCGATCAGCGAAAGCACGAGCAGGCCAAAGCGCACCGAGCTGCGCTGCTTCTCCTTGTCATGCGCGCGCTTGCGCGAACGCAGCGCGGCTGACCGCCGCAGGTGCTCCCTGCGGTGCCGGTCGCGCTGCATCTCGTGCCTGAACTCCTGCTCGATCTGCGCGAGACTCTGGCGCATCTTGATCGCCATCCCGGTGCGAGCCTACCAGCCTCGTGGGCGTCAGTGGACGCTCTGCCGCTCGTACACCTCGACGAACTGCAGGTAGTTGTCGGCGATCTGGGACGCCGCCGCGCTGCGCTCCAGCTCCTTGGAGAGATAGCCCTTGAGCGCATCCCACCAGATCGAACGCCCGATCGCGAAGCCGATGAAACCCTCGACCGGAGCGGCCTGCTCGAGCCAGTGAATGACCTTCTCGTTCGAGGCGCCACGGCCCAGCAGCACCGAGACGACGTTCTCGCGCCCGGGGCCCGAGCGGGTCTGCGCGGCGAGCATCGCGGCGTCTGAGCGCTCGTCGACGCCCTCGATCTTCCATACGTCGACCTCGATCCCGTAGTTCTGGATCTCCTCGATCGCGCGGCGCATCAGCTCGGGCCGGAGCTCGGCGTCATAGCGATCGGAGTCGTCGCCCACCTGGGCCAGCTGAGCGTCCGTGGCCGGCACCAGCAGCTCGAACAGGAACTTCCGGTCATGCTCGTGCAGCCAATCCGCCAGGCGCTTGAGGCGAGCGAGCTGACGCTCGTTGAGGGTCGGATCGTCGTCGGAGTTGTAACGGACGAGCACCTTCGAGAAGTCGGGGTTGAAATTCTCGATGTGGGCACCGAAGTCGTCGCCGTAATCGAAGTCGAACTCGTTCTGGCCGGACTTCTCGACCGGCATCGCCAGCGTCAGACCCTCCTCGCGGGCCCGCTGGGGGATGTCGGATCCGAACTGCTCGTCGACGAGCACGCCGGTCGCCTTCCGGTCGGCGCCCCGGACGACTGCCTCCAGCATGCCCTCCAAGATCAGGCGCTTGGCGTCGCAGATCGTCTCCGCCTCCTCGGGCGTGGGATCACCTTGGATCCCGAACATCTTCTTCTGGAACGACCCCCGGTGGTCGAACGCGAGGATGTAGAGCTTGCCGTCGTAACCCAGGGCCATCTGAATCGTCCTTTGTTCTTGTTCAGGTTGGTCCCAGTCTAGGACGGCTGAGGGCTCGTGTGCACGAAGACCTGTCGTACGGGCGCCTGCCCCAACCCCTACTCTCCGCCGCGTGGAGCATCAATTCAACGGGCCCGCGTACACGATCGGGATCGAGGAGGAGCTGATGATCCTCGACGCCGGGTCACTGGGGCTCGTGAACGCGATCGAGTCGCTGCTCGAGGATGCGCCCACGGGAGAGATCAAACCCGAGCTGATGGAGTCGGTGCTGGAGATCTCCACCGAGCCGTGCGCGAACATCACCGAGGCCGGGCAGCAGCTGCGCGCGCTCCGGCGCCAGGTGATCGATACGGCCGGTGCCCGCAAGATGGCGATCGGCTCGGCCGGCACGCATCCGTTCGCGATGTGGGAGGACCAGCGCATCGTGGCGCGGCCGCGTTACCGCGACCTGATCTCGGCGCTGCGGTTCGTCGCGCGCCAGGAGCTGATCTTCGGGATGCACGTCCACGTCGCGATGGACGGTCCCGACAAGGCGATCCACGTGGCCAACGGGATGCGGGTCCACATGCCGGTCCTGCTGGCGCTGTCGGCCAACTCGCCCTTCTGGCGCGCCGATCGCACCGGGCTCGCGTCGACGAGAACCCCGATCTTCCGCGCCTTCCCGCGGGTCGGGATGCCGCCGAAATACAAGAGCTGGGAGGACTACGAGCGCCGGATCGAGTTCATGATCGGCACCCGCGTGATCGACGACTACACCTACCTCTGGTACGACGTCCGCCCCCACCCCAACTTCGGGACCGTCGAGATCCGGGTGATGGACTCGCAGACCCGGATCGAGCACACGATCGGGCTGGCCGCGCTCGTGCAGGCGATGGTGCGCGAGCTGGCCGTGCATTTCGACGAGGGCACGCAGCTCTCCAACTATCCGTACGAGATGCTCGACGAGAACAAGTGGCTGGCGGCCCGGCACGGGCTCGAGGGCGAGCTCGTCGACCTGCCCCATGCGACCCGGATCCCGACCCGCGAGCTGGCCCGGCGGTTGATCGACCGGATGCGCGAGCACGCCCAGGATCTCGGGGCCTCGGCGGAGCTCGATGCGGTCGAGGACCTGCTCGAGCGAGGCAACGGGGCCTCCCGACAGGTCGTGGTCTACGAGGCCAATCACGATCTCCGCGAGGTGGTGGCGGAGATCGTCGCGGCGACCGCGGTCTAGCTGTGGAGCCGCCTCGCGGGGCCCTGGCCGGGCCGGTATGGCAAGACCGGCTTGAGGGGCATCGCCGGAGCCCTACAATCGGATGCTGTGAGTGCCGGCGGCCCGGATCTGTTCGTGGTGTGTAAGAGCTGCGGATCAGAGGTGAGCCCGTACATCACCGAATGCCCATATTGCGGTAACCGCCTGCGCAAGCGGGCGCCGAAGATCGACCGCGAGGGCCGGGTGGCGGAGAAGCGGCTGCGCAGGTCGCCGAGACCGTCGCTGCCGCGGCTGCGAGCGGGTGAGATCCCCGGGATCCGCGCCGACGCGCGGCCGTACGCGACGATCGCGCTGGTCCTCGCCGGCCTCGTGGGCTGCCTGCTGTGGCGCACCTCCCTGATCACCCTTTCCGAGGTGGCGATCGTGGGCAAGCCCAGCGGCCACTGGTGGCGCGTAGTGACGGCCGCCTTCACCTACGACAACACCGGTTATGCGTTCGTCACGCTATCGGCGATCGGCCTGTTCGGCTGGCTGATCGAGCGTCGCCACGGTGCGGCGTCCGTCCTGCTGCTGTTCGTGGTCGGTGGCGTCGGCGGTCTGGCTGCCACCGCCGCGCTGTACTCGGTCCCGATCGCCCTCGGGGCCAACGGAGCGGCGCTGGCGCTTTTGGTCGCGTGGGCAATGCCCGACCTGCTCGAGCTGCGGGCCGGGCAGGAGATCGAAGGCGATCTGATCGGGACGGCGGTGTTCGCCGCGGTCCTGTTGCTGATGCCGCTCGCCGCCAAGGAGGCGAGCTGGCTCGCGGGCGGAGTGGGCATGCTGACCGGCATCGTGTTCGGACTGCCGCTCGCCCGGGCCGCCCGGCGCTAGTCAGCCTCAGCGCGGAGCCCGCGATCCGCCGACCGCCGAGCGGGCGCCTCAGACCACCCGGATCGTCCCCGGCGTCCCGGCGACCAGGCGCCCGATCACCGGCCCGGGCATCGTCGCCGCGCGCTCGGCGGGAACCGCCGCGAGCAATCCGCCTGAGGTCATCGCGTCACACACCAGCCACCTCAGCGCCTCGGGCACGCTTGGGTCGAAGCTCGTGAACGTGGCGGCGTGGTCGCGGTTGCGGCGGGTGCCGCCCGCGACCGCCCGGTCCTGTTCGTGGGCGAACAGCTCGAGCACGCCGTCGATCGCCGGCACGGCGGAGGCGTCGAGTTGCGCCGCGACCCCGCTCGCCTCGGCCATCTCGTGCAGGTGGCCGAGCAGTCCGAACCCGGTCACGTCGGTGAGTCCGTGCGCCCCGGCCTCGCGCGCCGCGCCGGCGGCGTCGCGGTTCAGCGTGGTCATGACCCGGGTCGCCTCGGCGAGCGGGGCGTCGAGCCCGCGCTTGGCCGCCGTCGCCACCGCCCCGGCGCCGAGCGGCTTGGTCAGCACGAGCACGTCGCCGGCGCGTGCCCCGGCGTTGGTCAGCAGCCGGTCGGGATGGACGACGCCGGTGACGGCCATGCCGTACTTCGGCTCCGCGTCGTCGATCGAGTGCCCGCCGATGATCGCGACCCCGGCCTCGGCGGCGATCGCGGCGCCGCCGCGGAGGATCTCGACCAGCACCTCGCCACCGAGCGACTCGAGCGAGAACGCCACCAGGTTGAGGGCGCTGATCGGCGTTGCGCCCATGGCGTAGATGTCGGAGATCGCGTTCGCCGCCGCGATCCGCCCGAAGTCGTACGGGTCGTCGACGATCGGCGTGAAGAAATCGACCGTCTGCACGATCGCGAGCTCGTCGCTGAGCCGGTAGACGCCCGCGTCGTCGGCGGTGCCATACCCGACGAGCACGTTGGGATCGGTGGTCTGGGCAATCGCCTCCAGCAGGGGACGGATGGCGCCCGCGGGCAGCTTGCACCCGCAGCCGGCGCCGTGGGACAGGGAGGTCAGCGACACGGACACGTCCCTATCATCCTCCACCTCAGTGCCGGACCGCGCTTACACCGACGCCGATCTCGACGCCGCGATCGCCGCGATCGCCGACCCCGAGCGGTTGCGGTACGCGGAGGATCTGGTCGCGCGGTTGGCGCCATCGCTGCAGCGGGTGCTCAACCAGGCGCTGGCGGAGGGCGGCTGGTTTGGCGGCGCGCACGAGCAGACGGTCCGCGAGGCGACCGGGGTGGAGGACCCGGCCGAGCGCGCGCGCAGGGTGCTCACGCTGATCGCCGAGGAGACGCGCCTGGGCATGCTGGTGGGGGTCGCGGTCGGATTCGAACTCGCCCGGGAGCTGAACGGCCCCGGTACCCACTCAGAAACCAATCAGGAGGACTGATCGACGATGGAAGTGCGCTTTCTCGGCCACGCCTGCTTCTCGCTCTCCGACGGCGACACGACGGTGCTGATCGACCCATTCCTGACCGGGAACCCCAAGGCGGCGGCCACCGCAGACGAGGTCTCGGCCACCACGATCCTGCTCACCCACGGCCACGCCGACCACATCGGCGACACGGTCGCGATCGCTCAGCGCACCGGCGCCCCGGTGACGGCGATCGCGGAGCTCGCGGGTGAGATCGGCGGCGAGGGCGTGGACGTCCGCGATCCGAACCTCGGCGGCACGGTCACGTTCGACTGGGGCTGGGTCAAGCTCGTGCCGGCGTGGCACACCTCGACCACGCCCAAGGGAACCGTCAACACGCCGGCCGGGCTGCTGGTCAACTTCAAGGACACGGTCGTCTACCACCTCGGCGACACGTGCCTGTTCTCCGACCTGCAGCTGGTCGGCAAGCGAACGCCGATCGACATCGCGCTGATGTGCATCGGTGGCCACTACACGATGGATCGCCTCGACGCCGTCGATGCCGCCGGCCTGGTCGGGGCGAGCACCGTGATCCCCTGCCACTACAACACCTTCCCGCCGATCGAGACCGACGCCGCGGCGTTCAAGTCCGACGTCGAGTCGGCAACGAGCTCGAAGGTCGTGGTGCTGGAGCCGGGAGGCGCGCACTCGACATGACCCACGCGATCGTCCTCATTCAGGCCGAGCGGTCGTCCCTGGCCGTGCTCGGCGGCGAGCTGGCCGACGTCGATGGTGTCGCCGAGGCCTACTCGGTCACCGGGGACTGGGACTTCGCCGCGATCCTGCGCCTGCGCACGCAGGACCAGCTGGCCCAGGTGGTCACGGCCAAGATCTCGCAGCTCCCCGGGGTAGTCAAGACGCAGACGATGGTCGCCTTCGAGGTCTACTCACGGCACGATCTCGAGGCGCTGTTCTCGGTCGGTCAGTGACGGCCTCTCGGTGACGGCGGTGGCGGAGTGACCGCGCCGTCCTGCACGGCCCAGATGCACGTCGGCGAGCGTCTGCGTATGCCGTTGGTGGAGGATCGGGCGGCCTGGCTCGAGCAGCTCTGCGCCGGGGGCGGCGGCGAGGTCGCGGCCCCTGGCGACGCGGGGAGGCGAGCGGGCGAGGTCGCGGCGCGTGGCGACGCGGGGAGGCGAGCGGGCGAGGTCGCGCACCTCGGTTGCGCCGACAGCCCCTATACAGAGGAGCTGCTGCGGGCCGGAGCGCTGCTCCACACCCGGCTGGTCCGCGTCGCCACGGTGACCGGCATCGACGTGGACGAGCACGGACTGGAGCTGCTGCGCCGCGCGCTCCCGGGCGAGCGGCTGGTGCTGGCCGACATCACCGCCGGCGTTCCGGCGCCGGAGCGCGGGCGCTACGAGCTGGTGCTCGCCGGCGAGGTGCTCGAGCACGTCGCCGACGCCGATGCGTTCCTGCGCGGCTGCGGGGAGCTGCTCGCGCCCGGCGGCCGGCTGTGCGTCACGGTGCCGAACGCGTGCTGCCCCAAGATCGGGCTGCGGGCCCTCGCCGGGCGCGAATCGGTGCACCCGGATCACCGGGTCTACTACGGCCCCCGCACGCTTGAGCGGACCCTGGACGGCGCCGGCCTCGACGTCGAGTCGCTTGCCTCGTGCTTCGCGCCGGCGGCCGGGCGGGCGGGGCGGACGATCTTCAACCCGCTCCTGCGAGCGAGCCACCGCGCTTTTCAGGGCCCGGTGGGGGACGGGCTCATCGCCCTCGCCAGGGCCCGATCGAACGCCGCCAGCATCGCGTCGTAGGTATACGGCGCCACCACCGCCCGGCCGGCATCGCCCAGCCGCCGTCGCAGCGCGTCGTCGCGCAGCAGGCGGTCGATCGCGCGGGCCAGGGCAACGCGATCCCCGGGCGCGACCACGATCCCGGTCTCGCCGTCGCGCACCAGCCCTCCCGCCACCGCTCCGACTCCGGTCGTGGCGATCACCGGCCGCCCCTGGTGCATCGCCTCGTTGCACACCAGGCCCCAGGGCTCCCGGAAGCGGGGAAACGGCACCGATGGGAGCAGGGCGAGCTCGGACGCCGCATACGCGACCGCGAGCGTGGCCCGCGGCACCGGGCCGAGGAAGCGCACCCCCGGCGTGGCGGCGGCGCGGGGGGCGAGCGGCCCGTCGCCGACCAGGACCAGCGTGGCGTCGCCGTTGACCAAGGGCCAGGCGCCGAGCAGCACGTCGACGCCCTTCTCGGGCACGAGCCGTCCGGTGTAGAGGGCCAGCGGCCCGGTCCCGAGCACGTAGCGGTCACGGAAGGCGGCGATCTCCTCGGGCGAGACCTCGCGCGCGAACAGATCCGGCTCGACGGCCTGGGGAGCGACGAACACGTCGTCGCTGTGGCCCCGGATGGCGGCCACGAACCGCCGCACGTGCTCGCCGTAGGCGACCACAGCATCGGCGTGGCGGTAGATGTGCCGGGTGGCCGGCAGCGCCAGTGCGTGCGACAGCGAGCGGGGCTGGGCCCACACCGACGCCCACAGCACGAATGGCCGCCCGCGCGATTTCGCGCCGCCGTACACCGCCGGCAGGATCGCGCCGCCGGCAAAAGGGGCGATCACCGCCTCGTACCGAGCGCCGACCTCGAACGCCTCCCGCGCTCCCGACAGCCGGCGGGCCGGGAAGGACACCTGTTCGAGCTGATCGTCGAGGTCGCGGAACCAGGCCGGGACGTACCGGTCGCCGCCGCCGAAGCACAGCACCTCGACGCCATGGCGCGCGGCCAGCCGCTCGTACAGGGGCACGCGGTAGCCGGCCAGATACGTGGTCACGAGAGCGATCGCCATCGGTCCGGAGCATGGCAAGCCAGGGGAAACGGGGTGGCTTGCCACAATCCCCGCCTCCCGATGCGCGTCCTGCTCCTGCACAACCGCTACCGCGCCGAGGGCGGCGAGGAACGGGCGGTGCGGGACACCGCCGCGCTGCTGAGCACCCGGGGCCACGAGATCGAGGTGCTCGAGCGCGCCAGCGCCGACGGCAGCGCGCTCGATGCCGCCCGGGGACTGCTGCGGGGCGGCCTGCAGCCCGAGCAGGTGAGCGCCGCCGTCCGGCGCCTGCGAGCCGACGTGGTACACGCCCACAACCTCCACCCGATGCTCGGCTGGCGGGCTCTCGCCGCCGCCCGCGCCGCCGGGGCGCGGACGGTCCTGCACCTGCACAACTACCGGCTCTTCTGCGCCGTCGCGATCGCCTACCGCGACGGCGCCACCTGCTCGCGCTGCAGCCAGCGCAACACGCTGCCCGGCCTGCGGCTGCGCTGCCGCGGGTCGCTCCCGGAGGCGGCGGTGTACGCCGCCGCGCTCAGCCTGCAGCAGCCGAGGCTGCTGGCCCACGCCGATCGCTGCGTCACCGTCAGCGACGCAACCGCGCGCCACGTGGCGGCCGGTCTCGGCGCCGCCGCGCCGCGGATCGCCGTGCTGGCGAACTTCGTCCCCGCGGCCGGATTCGCGGCGAGGAGCCGCGCCGATCAGGGCGAGTACGCATTGGTCGCGGGCCGGCTGGTGGAGGAGAAGGGATTCGACACCGCGATCACCGCCGCGACCCGGGCCGGGGTGCCTCTGCTGGTGGCGGGTGAGGGCCCGGACGAAGCGCGCCTGCGCCGCCTGGCCGGCGCCGCCGATGTCCGCTTCACGGGCAGGCTGGCGCCGGAGGCGCTGGCCGAGGTCCGCGCGGGCGCCGGCGTCGCGCTGGCCCCGTCGCGCTGGGAGGAACCGTGCCCCTACGCGGTGCTCGACGCCATGGCCGCCGGCGTGCCGGTGCTGGTCAGCGATCGCGGCGGCCTGCCGGAGACGGCGGGGCCGGGCGATGCGCTACCGGCCGATGACGCCGGCGCCTGGGCGAGCGCGCTCGAGCAGCTGTGGCAGGACCCGGAGGCGAGGCGCGTGCGCGGCCGGCAGGCGCTGGAGCACGCCCGGGAGCGCTTTGGCGAGGATCGCTACCTGGAGGCGCTGCTCGAGGTGTACGCGGGCGCTGTCTGACTATTCTCAGGGCGTGAGCCGCCGTCTCCCCGTCCTGGGACTGCTGTGCGCGCTCGTGCTCTGCGCCTGCGGTGGGTCAAGCGCGACGTCATCCTCGGCGTCCCACAGCACGACTGCTGCCGTCGCCACCTCCGGCTCCGCCGGCGGGGGCCAGGGGACCAGCTCGACCGCATCCTCGACGCCGGACTCCACGTCGGGCGCGGCGCCGGGTGCGGCCACGACGACTCCGGGCGCTTTCACCACGAGCTCACGCAGCGTTCCCGGCGGCTCGACGCAGGTCCGCCTGCCGGCCACGTTCACCGTCCGCCACGGCGGCGTCCTGCGCCCGCCCTCGATCTCCTCACCGGCTTTCCTGGCCATCCAGCTCACGGTGGCCTCGGGCGACGGCAGGCCTCACCGGATCATGCTGAGGACGCCGAAGCCACACCGGCTCACGGTGCCGGCCGGCGGCCGGGCGTCGGTGCTGATCCCGGGCCTGCGCGCCGGTCACTACGTGATCGACGTCGACGGCGCCGGCAGGGGCGCCCTCGACGTGGGCGGCGAACCGGGGCCGTAGGGGCTGGGCGGCTACGCGATCCGGGAGCCCGGCTCGGCGTCCTGGTCAGGGCGCAGGAGCACGACGCCCTTGTGCTCGTCGAGCGCGCCCAGCACGAGCACCTCGGAGGAGAACGGACCGATCCGCCGTGGGGGGAAGTTGACCACCGCGACCACGAGCGAATCCTCCAGCTGCTCGCGTGAGTAGTGCGAGATCTGGGCCGAGGAGCGCTTGGTCCCGATCTCGGGCCCGAAGTCGATCGTCAGCTTCCACGCGGGCACGCGGGCCTCGGGAAAGTCATCCACGCCGAGGACCCGGCCGACGCGCATGTCGACGGCCTGGAAATGATCGATGTCGATCACGCGCAGCTTCCGTCGGGCGATCGGCTCGGTGGTTCGCTCAGCTCAGAGGAGCGGGGCCGGCGGTGTCGTGCTTCCGTCGCCGGTCGGGGCTGCTGCGCCGGCGGCCTGGCCGCTCGTGCCAGGACTCCCGGCGGGAGTGGTGGCGGTCGGTGCCGGCGCGCCCGGAGTAGGGGTCGTGCTCAACGGAGGCGCGGGCGTCCCGGCGCTGGGGCTCGTGGTGGCGGGGGTGGGATCGTACGGCGGCGGCGTGGCGGGTGCCGGCGTCGTCTCGGTCGAGTCCTGGGGCGTGACGGGCGTGCTCGTCGTCGAGGTGATCGAGGTGATCGCGCTCGACGTGGTGCTCGGCGTCGAGGTTGACGCGTCGGTGGGGAGGATCGTCGTGTCGGTGGTGGTCTGCATGCGGCCCGGCTTCGGCGTCGCCGCCGGCGGCGTCACCGCAGCGGTCTTGGCGGCGGTCTTGGCGGCCGCGGTGGTGGCGGCCACGGGCGCCGGCGCGGTCTTGGCGGCCACGGGCGCCGGCGCGATCTTGGCGGGCTGTTTCTTGGTGACGGTCGACGCGGTCTTCGACTTCGGCGCGGCCTTCGGCTTGAGGACCGGCTTGACCGGAATCGGCGCCGGATCGACGATCTCCCGTGCGCTCGGCACGACCGCGACGGGAACCGCGGCGTGGTGTGCGTGGTGCGTCGCGGCCCGGTCGACCTCGACTCCGGCGGCGGTGACGATGGCCGCGGCGGCCAGCCCGGCCGCCGCCTTGGTGGCCGCGGCGCCGATGCTGGCCGAGATCACACCGCCGGCCGTGCTGCCGGCCAGCACGCCGGTTCCGGCCGCGCCGGAGCCCGCTGCGGCGGCGCCGGCGGCGGTGGCGGTGGCGCCCGAACCTGCGGCGGTGGCGCCCGAGCCGGCGCCGGCGGAATGGCCGAGATGGGCGATGGCGATCTTCTTGAAGAAGATCAGCGGGCCGATCGGCAGCAGCGCCGCGAGCGCCTTGTTGGTGTGGCGAAGCTGGGCGCGGAAAGTCGAGCAACGCTCGCAGGCCTTCAGGTGGCGGCGCACAAGCGGGCTGGGACGGCGGCGCAGGCCCTCGGCGATCTCGCCGAGCTCGATCCGCACCTCCTCGCAGGAGAGCAGGCGGGCCTCGGCGGCCTCGGCGAGCGAGACGCGGGCGCGGACCAGCAGCGACTTGACGCTCGGGACCGTGGTCTCCATCGCCTCGGCGATCTGCTCGTAGGACAGCGCGTCCATCTCGCGCAGCAGCAGCGCTGTGCGCTGCGTCTCGGGCAGCTCCTGGATGTCGCCCACGAGCAGCCGGAACTCCACCCGGTTGTGGACCTTGTCCGCGGCGCTGTCGCCGTGGTCGGACAGGTGCAGGTCCATGGACTCGCTGGGGACGGCCTGGATCCGGCGCAGGTGGTTGAGGCTACGGTTGCGCGCGATCCGGTACAGCCACGGACGCACGTTGATCGGCCGGTCGTCGGCCAGGATCGCGTTGAAGGCGGCGGCGAACACCTCCTGCAGCACGTCCTCGGCATCCTCGCGGGAGGCGAGCATGTGGCGGCAGAAGGCCAGCAGGCGGACCTCGTACCGGCTCACGAGGGTCTCGAAAGCGGCGTGATTGCCGCGCCGCACGAACGCGATCAGGCGCTCATCCGACTGCAACCTGAGCAGCGGTGAGCGTGCATGACGCCCCACGACCGCAGGATATTTAAGCGCTGAGACTTCCATGCGACTCCGTTGACACCATCCTCTCTGCCAGATGGACACCGTAACAGCGGAGAAGTTGCGCCCTAAGTGATGAGCTTCGTAAGAATCCTGGTGCGCTGGCTTCGTGCCGGACCTGGATGATCAAAGCAACCACATAGGTTGTTTCGATCGTCCACCCATCGGTCCGGACGCCCGAGCCTCCGACCAACCCCCGGATAACATCCCTGGCCGCGCCCGGGTAGACAAACTGGCAAAGTCCGCGCCCTTAAAAGGCGCTGCTCGCAAGAGCCCTGCGGGTTCGAATCCCGCCCCGGGTACTCGCGGTCCGGGCTCGCCCCGATGCGATCGCGACTCAGGTGGTCAAGGTCGTCGGCCGCGCCCGCGCCGATTGTCCCCTCAGGCACGCGGTGCGCCGCTGCTTCCGGGCCATCCGCCGTGCCGGGTCGCTCCGCCGCTGGGCAACCTGATCGGCCAGCCGCAGAGCTTCCCGCACATCCAGACCGTCACCTACTCGAACAAGTAGCCGGGCTCACATAACCCTTCCCAACACCTACCAGAGCACTAGTAGGCGGCGGGATGGGTGTCCCGGTCCGGTCGGGGTTCCCGGTCCCGGTCGGCTACGCCGCGGCGGTCGCGTGCGAGGCGCCGGCCCTGGTCTCGCTGAGCGCGAGGCCGTCCAGCAGCTCGGTGGCCAGCGTCTCGTTGCCCGTGATCTCGAGCTCGCCGCGATCCCCCTCGGGCGAGAACGCGTGGATCCAGGCCTCGAGAGTCCCCTCGACGCGGGCGTCGGGATTGGGCGCCGGGTGCTCCTCGATGCTGACCTGGCCATCGCAAGCGGCCAGTACATAGGAGGCGGCTCCGCCGCCTTGTTTGCGATCGGTGACGATGAACTCGACCGTCCCGACGGAACTGGGTGAGGCGCGGACCAGCCCCGGCGCCAGCCGGAAGATGGCGCCGAGATCGACGCGCTCCTGCTCACGGGGCGAGCTCCACGCCCACTCATAGCCCCAGCGGGCCAGCTCGCCGAGAATCGGCATCAGCTCGCGGGCGCGGTCGGTTAGCTCGTAGTCGACCCGAGGCGGAACCTCGCGGTAGCGCTTCCGGGTCAGCATCCCATCGGCGACCATGCGATTGAGCCGCGAGCGCAGCTGCTCGGTCGAGATCCCGGGCAGAACACGCTGCAGCTCGACGAACCGGCGGGGGCCGGCGGCGAGATCGCGCACGATCAGAAGGGTCCATTTGTCCCCTACGAGGTCTAATGCCCTGGCGTCGGGCGACCACTGGTCATATGGATGACGCTTGGGTGGCGGTACGTGTGGAATGGGATACCTCCCGTTTTGGACGGACTTCTCCTACCGACTTTCAGCTTAACGGACGGAAGCCGCGCGGCAAGATTGATTGGACGTTTGCGCACTTGAGGGGGCGCGATTGATCGCGCACCGGGGGGCGCGAGAGATCGATTGAGACGTTTACGCCGGTCTTGCGTTTGCAGCCGTTTGCAGACGCAATGGGTGATCTGATCTTGCTCAACGAGCGGCGGGGGCTGTCGGCACGGGCGGCGTGTGGCAGGTCTGCCGCCCGGCGGACGGCCTTCTGCTTCGACGTCTCGTGTCCATTCTCGTACCTCGCCGCCGAGCGGGTGGAGCGTCTGCTGGGGCGCCTCACCTGGATCCCGGCGACGGCCGTCGCGCTGCCCCAGGGCCAGCCCGTCGCGGACCACGGCTGGGAGGCGCTGCGCACGCGGCGGAGCAGCGTGCAAGGCGCTGCAGCTGCCGCTGGTGTGGCCGGAGAACTCCCCACCGAACGCCGATCGCATTGCGGGCCGCGGCTCACGCGGCCGAGAATGGAGTGGTGGGCGGGTACGCGCTGGCCCTGAGCCGGCTCGCGTTCTGCGGCGGCAAGCGCTGGTTCTCCGGCGAGCGGGGCGTGCTCGAGGCTTCCGCGTCGATGCGCCGTCCCGCGATGGCGTCCGACCCGCCGGTCGCGCCCGTCGGCTGAGCGCGTCAGAATCAGGGTCATGCAGGATTCTCAGGGTCATGAAGGATCCGGTCGACCGGTTCGTCCGGGCCGCTGCGCAACGCAACGCCTTCGCGCTCCTGGTCGTGCAGTTCGCGACCCTGCACCTGGTCGCCGCGGGCGGCCTCGTGCTGCTGACCCGGTACCAGCCGATGTCCGGGCGCGATTTCGTGACCCTGCTAGTCACGTCGCAGGCGTTCGTGCTCGTCGACAACCTGATCTCGGTGGAGGTCGTGCGGCGGATGTGGCCGGTGGTGCAGGCCCGGCTCGATGGCCGCCGCGACGATCGCTCCACCGTGGACGCCTGGCTCGCCCTGGCCACGCTGCCGTTCGAGTACATGCGCCGGATGCGCCGCTACCCGCTGGAGCTGGCCGTGATCCCGTTCTGCGCCTTCGTGGTCTGGAAGCTGCAGCTGCGCTTCCACGTGCTCCCGATCATCCTGCTCGGCGGCTGCGTGGTCCTGGCCTGCGGCGTGATCGTGCGCAGCTTCGGGATCGAGATGACGATTCGTCCGCTGCTCGAGGAGGTCGCCGAGCAGCTGCCGTCGGACTTCACGGTCTCGGATCACCGGCCTGCCGCTGCGCTGGCGGCCGCTGGTCGCGGCGCCGGTCATCAACGTGATCACCGGCGTGGTGGTCGCGGGCTGGCCGCCCGCGGGCACCGCGAGACCCTGTCCGATCTCGGCGCCGCCGTGCTGATCGCGGTGTCGGTGTCGTTCACGGTCTCGCTCGAGCTGATCCTGCTCGTGTCGCGATCGCTGCTGAGGACGCTCGACGACCTCCAGAACGCCACCGAGCGGAGGGCGGCGGGCGACTACTCGGACCGAGTCCCGGTCGCGGCCACCGACGAGACCGGGCAGCTGGCCCAATCGTTCAACCAGATGGCCCTGGGTGTCGACGAGCGCGAGCGCCTGCGCGAGGCGTTCAGTGCCTACGTCGACCCGGAGGTGGCGGCGCCGGGCACGGCGCGCGGCAGCGGCTCCGGCGTCGTTTCGGCCTCGGTGCGCCGATGAGGGCCGCGGTCTCGCAGCGGGTTCGGCGCTTCTGGCGCATCGCCATGGACGCCAACATCACCGGGCAGGCGGCGATGGTGGCCTACAACATGCTCCTGGGCGTGATCCCGGTCGCGCTGCTGGGCCTGTTCATCGCCGGGCAGGTGCTGAAGAGCAAGTCGGTCCAGCACAGCGTGCTCCGCGACCTGCAGGAGATCTTCCCCGGCGCCACCGAGCACACGCTCAACTCGCTGCTCAGCCAGGTCAGGAACTCGGTCACCAGCACCGGGGTGTTGGCGCTGCTGGCCAGCCTGTGGCTCGGATCCTCGTTCTGGGGCGCCCTCGACACGGCCTTCGGGAACATCTACAGCTGCCGCTCGCGCCGCTGGATCGAACAGAAGCGCTTCGGGCTGGCGATGCTCGGCGTTGTGCTGGTGTTCATGATGGCGACGGTCGCCGTTCCCACTGTCCAGAGCATCCTCAAGCAGGGCGCCCACAATCTGCCCTTCGGGCTCGAGAACGTACCCGGCCTCGTCTACGGGGCCTCGCTTGCGGGCGGTGTGGTGCTGGTGTTCGCCTGCCTGACGGTGATCTACTACCGAGTGCCCAACAGATCCGTGCCCTGGCGGGCGGTGTGGCCCGGCGCGCTCGGCGCGACGCTGGCGATCGGGATCGTCGACTACGCCTTCCCGGCCTATCTGTCGAACATCTCCACCATCGCCCGCTTCGGCACCACGATCGTGTTCGTGCTGATCACGCTGGGCTGGTTCTACCTGCTGGCGCTGTTGATCCTGAGCGGGGCGATCGTCAATGCGATGCGGCTGGAGGGCGTGCCGGCGGAGCGGGAGGGCGGGCCGTCCGGGCCTGGGCTCGCGCCCGGGGCGCCGCCCGCGCCTGGGACGTCTGCGCCCGCGGCCGCAGTTGGGACGTCTGCGCCCGCGGCCGCGGCTGGGACTCCTGCGCCCGCGGCAGTGGTTGGGACTCCTGCGCCTGCGGCCGTGGATCCCGCCGCGCCAGCGCCCCCAGCGCCCCCGCCCGCAGGGTCTGCGCCCTCAGCGCCGGCGTCCGCGCCGGCAGCGCCGGCGTCCGCGCCCGCCGCGCCGCCGCCCGCAGTGCCCCCGATCCGGAAAGGGGCTACGGCGAGACGAGCCCGGCGAGAATGAGCTCATCGAGCGGTGCGGTGTCGTCGCCCTCCTTGGCGTCGGTCTTCAGCTCCGCGGGGGCGGGCGTGACCGTGGGCAGCGGCTCGAAGTCCTCCACCTCAGAACAGATCTGATCGAACTGCGATTGATCGGGGGGGGTGTTGCTGTCCGACATCGAAGGGCTCCCTTCGTTTGGGGTTCCCTGCTCTGCTGCCAACTCTACCCCCCCGGTTAACGCGCGTGTTAGCGTGCCCGGTTCGTGGCGACCGACACGCAGACCGAGCTGCACGGCGGGCGCCTGATCGCCAGGCGCCTGCGCGGCTACGGCGTGACCAAGCTCTTCACCCTCTCGGGTGGGCATCTGTTCTCGATCTACGACGGCTGTCGTGCGGAGGGGATCGACATCGTCGACGTCCGCCACGAGCAGTCGGCGGCGTTCGCCGCCGAGGGCTGGGCGAAGGTGACCCGCACGGTTGGGGTGGCCGCGCTCACCGCCGGCCCCGGCGTGACGAACGGCATGAGCGCGATCGCCTCCGCCCAGCAGAACCACTCGCCGACGCTCGTGCTCGGCGGCCGCGCCCCCCAGTTCCGGTGGGGCCAGGGCTCGCTGCAGGAGATCGATCATGTCCCCTTCGTGCGCCCGCTGGTCAAGCTGGCGGCGACGCCCGACAGCACCGCCGACATCCCCGGACTCGTCGACGACGCGATGCGCGCCGCCATCACGCCCCATTCCGGTCCCACCTTCATCGACTTCCCGCTCGACCGCGTGTTCATGGCCGCCGAGCAGACCCCGCCGCCGGCGGCGCTGCCGCAGCCCTGGCTCGGCGCGGCCGCCGAGGGCGTCGAGCGCGCCGCGGCGCTCCTGCGCGAGGCTGAGCGCCCCGTGATCATGGCCGGCACCAACCTCTACTGGGGCCGGGGCGAGCAGGCCCTGGTCGCGCTGGCCGAGCGCCTGCGGATCCCGGTTTTCCTCAACGGCCTCGCGCGCGGCTGCGTGCCCGCCGACCACGAGCTTTTCTTCTCTCGCGCGCGGGGGACGGCGCTCGGCGGCGCCGACGTCGCGCTCGTGATCGGAGTGCCGCTCGACTTCCGGCTCGGCTTCGGCGCCTCGTTTGCCGAGGACGCGGAAATCGTGGTGATCGACGTCGCGGAGCCCGAGCGCGACCATCCGCGCGCCGTGGCCGCGGAGCTTTATGGGGCCCTGCCGGCCACGCTGGAGGCTCTGGCTGGTGCCGGCGGCCCGGGCGTTGGTGGCTCGGGGAACGCCGGCGGCTCGGCGGCGGCCGGCGGTTCGG
>JADGPN010000611.1 GCA_017882465.1 Solirubrobacteraceae bacterium | reverse complement strand
GGTTAGCGTCGCGTTAGCCGGGGCGTGGCCTGATCTCGCCCCACCCGCATCCGATCAACTGCCATCCGCACTCTCGCGCCGGGCGGCGAGCAGTCGCCACCCCGGGGGCCACTCGCGATCCCCTGGCCGTGCGAAAGTCCTAAGCGACCTCGAGCTCACTGCTGAGTTAGACGAACAGCGACTCTGCCGGTCGACGCGCGTTCGGCTTGCGCTCACGGGCTCGAAGCGGCAGTCGTCGGCGCCAGCGAGCAACCGCGTCTAACGCTTAGAGACCATTCGCGCGCCGTTGCTACGGGAACCCCGTGAGGCCGGATCGAGCGCACCGTCCACGACGGAGACGATAGCCATCTCCACACACGGCGATTCACGAGCCGCTTCGCCTTCCCACCACCCTGACTGCACCATCGACAGCAGTGCGTCCACGCGCCCTTCGAGATCGACCTCGAAGGCGACAAGCCGCTGGCAGACCTGCTCGCGGCCACGCCGGGCCCCGGCGATGAACCCGTGTGCGCGCTCGCGATCGTCGGGCGCGCCGACCTCCTCATCACCGCCGACCGCGGGGATCTGCAAGACGTCCTCAAGATCCACGGGATCACCGTCGCGAGGCCTGACGACGTTCTCACGAGCACGCTCGACGAGCACCACCACGCGATCCTGGCCGTGCTCGACGCGCAAGCTGCCGCCTAGTGGACGTCCACCAACCGGGAGATGTCCAATGACGACAGTTGGTCTCGTTCCTCGCCAGGTGCGTGACCATCCCAATGCCTAGGTGACCGCGACGCCGGCTCCCGTAATCGAAGCGAGCGTCGGGCAGGTTTGGCTCAGCGAACCTGCTACGTTCGCCGCAAGACGTGTTTGTCGCTCGGGGCAAGCCATACGGAGATGCGGGGTCATGCCAACGCGACCGCTCAGGCTACGGCGCTGGCCCGCTTTGGAGGACTCGGTGGGGCTGGCGCGAGCACTGCGTACCGCCAGGGGCCGGACGGCAGCACGCATCCATAGCCATAGTCAATGGTGAATGCTCACTCATCCATTCAAGGAGAGATCCATGCCTGTCAAGTCGCCTACCAGTCGCTCGCTCGGCGAGCGCCGCTCGCGGCACCGCGCCCGTGCACTGCTCGTAACCGCCGCGCTCGCCTCGGGTGCCGTCCTCGGTGCGGGGGCGCTCGCCGGCACCGCCGCCGCTGCTCCCAGCTACACGTTCACGACCCTCAACAACCAAGCCGATCCAACCTTCAACCAGCTGCTCGGAATCAACCTCGACGGCGTGATCGCCGGCTACTTCGGTTCCGGAGCGCAAGGGCACCCGAACAAGGGCTATCTGCTGTACCCGTCCTATAAGACGAAGGACAACTACGTCAACGAGAACTTCCCGGGTTCGGTGCAGACCCAGGTGACCGGGCTCAACGACCTCGGCGTCAGCGTCGGGTTCTCCTCACGCCAGAACAACACCAACGGGGTGAACGAGAACGACGGGTTCTACGTCGTCCGCGGTCACGCGTTCCACACCGTCAGGTTCCCGACCAGCAACAACTCCACCCCGTCAGTCAACCAGCTCCTCGGCGTCAACGACAACTACATCGCGGTCGGCTTCTACAACGACGCCGCCGGCAACAGCCACGGATACACGTACAACATCAACAAGCACCGCTTCCGCGCGATCAAGCTGCCCGGCAAGGCCACCAGCAACACGGCGGCCGCGATCAACAACCGGGGCGACATAGCCGGCTTCGCGACCGTGGACAAGGTGACGGAAGCGTTCCTGCTGCGCTCGAACGGCCACTTCAAGGCCCTCAAGGTCCCGGGCGCGACCTCGACCAACGCGTTCGGCGTCAACGACCAGGACGAGGTCGTCGGGGCCTACACCGACAACGCTAACAAGATGCACGGGTTCACCTGGACCCCGCAGCACGGCTTCAACACCGTCGATGACCCGAACGGGATCGGCGCAACAACCATCAACGGCGTCAACGACTTCGGCGAGCTCGTCGGCTTCTACACCGACGCCGCCGGCAACACGGACGGAATGCTCGCCACCCCGGCGCCCTGACCGACAGCCCCCGGGGATCGCTTCCCCGCACCGACACCACGACGAGGCCGGGCACCCGCCCGGCCTCGTCGGCGTTCGGCACGAGCGGTCGCCGCGCTGCGAGGACTCGCACCCGGAGGCTTCCGTAACTGCGCGCGATCATAGTTATTATGATGTCTTACCTGCAAATTGGTAGCTTTAGCGGCTTCTGGCGAATCGCCTACGCTCCGCCGCTGGCCAGCGTCGGCACCGGGCTAACTGGCGCTCGTGGCCGAGGCCCTTGGCCTCGGCGAGAAGCTGGTCGAGGTCGCGGCGCAGAACCCGCAGGCGCTTTTGCAGCGCGATCTCGTGGCCAGAAGCCTGTCGCACCACCGGCCGGCAGGCCGGTGAACGCGTCACGTAGCTGACGCCGACGTCCTACCCGGCGTCGGCCATTGCACTGAGGGGCACGGGTTAC
Source organism: Solirubrobacteraceae bacterium (assembly GCA_017882465.1). Lineage (GTDB taxonomy): Bacteria > Actinomycetota > Thermoleophilia > Solirubrobacterales > Solirubrobacteraceae > Palsa-465. Next base: position 518 of record JADGPN010000611.1, on the reverse strand, counting down.
TCTGGCCCCGGCCGGTTAGGCGTTCCCGGGCATGGATGCCTCGATCGCCTGCTCGCCCTCTTCTGACGGCCCGAGCGACGCGGCCGGCGTCGCACTGAGCGACGCTTGAAGCGCAGCGGCCTGGTCGGCCGTGAGAGTTTGCCGGATCACCTCTCCGCCCCTGTCACCGATCGCAGTCAGCATTTCGTCGACGTCACGGGCCGCGGCGATCAGGACGATCGCCGAGCCCGAGCGGGGCACAGCGGTCCGCAGCTGGTCGACGAGCAGCTGCGGTTCAGAGTCGGTCTCGCTCGGCTTGCCTACCTGGGAGCCGATCATCGCGCCGGCCACCATCCCGGCGGCGAAGCCGGCTGGTCCAAGGAGGGCGCCGACCACCGCCCCGCCAGCAAAGCCCTCGGCAGTTCCCCGCTCCGAGACGTGGAGGGCCTCGTCGACATCGACATAGTGGCCAGCGAAGGTGCCGCGCAAGACCAAGTGGCCACTGTGGTGGTGCTCGACAAAACCTACCTGGCGGGTCC
>JADGPN010000610.1 GCA_017882465.1 Solirubrobacteraceae bacterium | reverse complement strand
GTGCCGGTCGTGACGCTGAGCCCGGCCGATCGGAGGTTTGCAACCAGCGCCCGAGAGAGGAGGAAGTGCTCGACGCATACGCCGTGCAGGCCGACGCGTCGTCCCCAGGCGGCGAGTGCGTGCATGCGGTAGTCGGCGATGATCACCAGCCGCGCCCGGAAACCGAGCTCGGCAGCGAGCTCGCATGCACCGGACCAGAAGCTGATCACCTCGGTCCGCTCCCGCGCGGGGTGGTCTGAAAGACGCTCGCAGACGGCTCGCGCGGTGCGGTGTGCTAAGACTGGGTCGGCGTGCGCTTTGACCTCGAGCTGCAGCGTCACGGCGGGCGGCGCGAGGTCGAGCAGCTCGTCGAGCAGCAGCGGGCGCTCGTCGCTTGCAGTGCCGTCGCGGTTACGCAGCCGCTCCGCGCGGATCTGTGCCGCGGTGCGCTGATGCGCCCAGCCGGACGCCGTGGTGCCGAGGTCGAGCAGCGGGTCGTGGAGCAGCACGAGCTCGCCGTCGGCGGTCAGGCAGCAGTCCGTCTCCAGGCCGTCGAGTGGCTGCTGGAGTGCGCAGCTCAGCGCCGCGCGCGACGAGTCAGGGCCGTAGGCGCGGCCGAGGCGGTGGGCGTACAGCGCCGGATGCACTGCCGCAACTGTCGCGGCACGGGCGCGCTTGCGCGTTACGAGCCTGCGACCGTCCCGTGAAGAGGTTGTGCAGAACCCCGTCCGGGAGCGTTCTAGGCGACCAGCCGAGCCATCAGCCGCGGGTGGCCGTCAACCTCCACGTCGACGAGCGACTCGACGCCCGAGAAGCCGGCGATCTGGGCAAGCCGCTGCAGGCCGCCGTCCCCGAACCCCCAGTACACGAAATCGTCGCGCGCGTAAACCTCCCCGGGCTCGGAGACCCGGATCGCGGGGCCGTTTCGATCTTCCGGACCGACGCCGTAGGTCTCGACCATCACTACGCCGCCGGTCACCGTCCGCGCACGCAGCACGCGCAGCAGCCCGAGCGGATTCTCGACCCTGTGCAGGATGCCAAAGCAGTACACGAGATCAAAGCGCTCCCCGAGACCATCGAGCGCGAACGCGTCCATCCGTCGATACTCAACGGCGGAGCCGAGCAGGCGATGGACGGCCCGGAACCCCTCTCCGCCCTCAAGCTCGACGCCCCACCGCGCGGCGACCCAGAGCCGATACTGCTCATTGTCCACCGCCACCACCCTCTCGGCCCCCCGCCGCTCGGCGACGAACGCGTAAAAGCCGTCGAAGCAGCCGACATCGAGCACGCTCATCCCGGCGAAGTCCTCGGGTAACGAGGAGACGCGGTAGCGATGGTCGCGCGCGGCGCCGGGCGTATAGATGCCCTCAGTGCGGTTCAGCGCGAAGGTGTGAAACCAGAAAGGCACAGCCTCGACGGTCGCACGGGCGAGGGCCGGGGCGACCTCGATGGGCAGCAGGTCAGCCACCTGCCGCTCAGCCTCCGTAACGACGAACCGCTCCCGCGCGCCACCCGGCGCCGACCCCGTCGTCCCCATTCTAGACACCTCCTCTCGGCGCGTTCCTCGCGGCTCCCCGACGAGTCCGCGGGGACGTTGCTCGAGACACGTTCGGTTGTCGACCAGCGCTCGGGCCCGCCCACCCGTCAAGGGGCGGCGGGCAAGCGGGGTCGCTAGACCAGCTGGACGTTGGCGGCCTTCGGGCCCTTGTCCCCGGCCTCAGCCTCGTAGGAAACCTTCGCGCCCTCGGCGAGTGACCGATAGCCCCCGCCGACGATCGCCGAGTGGTGGACGAACAGATCCTTGGACTGGTCGTCGGGCGTGATGAACCCGAAACCCTTCTCGTCGCTAAACCACTTCACAGTTCCAGTAGCCATCGTGTTTCCTCCCGCGTCGTTGCGTGCTGCGAACGCCGAGATTGCACAAAGCAAAGGCTACGACCGCTGGCACTACAAGCGTCGGGCAAGCTGCCCAACCTGACCGAACGACCATACCAGCCCACCGCAGCCATCGCGCTGCTCCTACCTGGATCGTCGGCTCGGTGCGCAGCCTGCGGGCACCCGGCGCGCCGCCGCCGGCACCTCAGCAACCGGAACCAGAAGCACGAAGATCGCAACGCGGTCGAGGTCATGACCGTGCTCGGCGACGTTGGTCGTCCGTGGCTGTCGGCAGTCGCGCTCCGGCAACCCCACGGTTTGCCTGACGCCATCGATGAGCTGCTCGCATAGAAGTCGCGCTCGACAAGCTCGGAGCGCAGACCCGAGACGACGCGCACCAACTCCGACGCAACCGACGCGTCGTCGTTAGCAACCTGCATAGTCATCGACCGCCGCGTAGCAAGCCGAACCGCAGTGCGTCGCGTCGTTCGCCGATGAGCGCGACGAGGACGGCAAGCGGCTGGTGGTCCGCAACGGCAAGGCGAAGGAGCGCAAGCTGACGGTCGGCTCGGGCACCGTGCCGATCCGGGCGCCGCGGGTCAACGACAAGCGTGTCGAGGAGCAGACCGGGGAGCGCAAGCGGTTCAGCTCGCGGATCCTGCCGGCGTACGCGCGGCGCTCGCCGAAGGTCACCGAGGTGCTGCCGATCCTGTACCTGCACGGGCTCTCGACCGGCGACTTCGGGCCCGCGCTCAGAGATTTGCTGGGCGCGGACGCGTCGGGGCTGTCGCCCAGCTCGATCTAGCGGCTGACCGAGACCTGGCAGGCAGAGCACGCCGCGTTCCGGACCAGGGAGCTGCGGTTCCACCGTTACGCCTACCTGTTCGTCGACGGCGTCAACGTCAGCGTCCGGCTCGGCGAGGATCTCAAGCTGTGCCTGCTGGTGGTGATCGGCGTCCGCGAGGCCGGGGAGAAGGAGCTGCTCGCGGTCGAGGACGGCTACCGCGAGTCCGAGGACTCGTGGGCGGCGGTATTCCGCGATCTGCGCGACCGCGGGATGAACGAGCCAAAGCTCGTGACCGGTGACGGGGCGCTCGGAGCGTGGGCGGCGCTGCGCAGCGTGTTCCCCGGCACGCGAGAGCAGCGCTGCTG
>JADGPN010000609.1 GCA_017882465.1 Solirubrobacteraceae bacterium | reverse complement strand
CTTTGGCTGATCGTGGGGTAGCGCGCGTCCCACTTCTCCGCGAACGCTTGGAGCTCGTCGCCGGCGTGCTCGGCGTCGACGGCGGTATAGATGCGCCGGAGGTCGGCGGCGAGCGTCTTGCGGTCCTTATAGGACACGTAGCGCAGGCTCGAGCGGACCTGGTGCACCAGACATGTCTGAACCGTCGCACGGGGGAAGACGGTCTCGATCGCGTCCACGAACCCGGTCAGGCCGTCGACGCAGACGAACAGAATGTCGGCCACCCCACGGGTCTTCAGCTCGGTCAGGACGTGCAGCCAGAACTTCGCGCTCTCGGTCTGCTGAAACCACAGGCCGAGCACGTCGCGCTCCCCGTCGAGGGTGACGCCCAACGCGACGTAGCACGCCTGGTTTCGGACGGTGTGCCCGTCGCGGATCTTGACCACGAGCGCGTCGAGGTAGACGATCGGGTAGACGCGCTCCAAGGGCCGGTTCTGCCACGCCTTGGCGTCGGCGAGCACGGTATCGGTGATCTTCGAGATCAGATCCGGGGAGACCTCGGTGCCGTAGATCTCGGCCAAGTGCCCCTGGATCTCCCGGACCGTCATCCCCCGGGCATACAGGCTGATCACACGATCGTCGAAACCGACCCACCGGGTCTGGCGCTTCTTGACGATCTGCGGCTCGAACGTCCCTTTGCGATCCCGTGGCGAGCGAATCCGCAGCGGCCCCTGGTCAGTCAGGATCGTCTTGCCTGGATTGCCGTTGCGCGCGTTGCCCGCCCCGCCGGGTGGCGCCTCACCGGGCTCGTAGCCGAGATGCTCGGTCAACTCCGCGTCCAACGCGCGGTTCAACAGCCGGCGGGTCAACTGGCCCAGCAGCCCGTCCGGGCCCGCGATCTCCTCCGCCGTCCTCGCGCCCGCGAGCAGCGTGTCCAGCAGCTCGTCGCTGAACTCGACCGGCTCCTCATCAAAACCCGGGCCGCCAGGCAACCCCGGAAACACCTCTCTCCGCTCTACGGTGCCAGGGTCGCTTCGCTCCTCGCTGACAACATCTTCTTGATCAATCCTGCTGTGAGTTCTCATGGGCATGGCTGATCCTTTCGGCCACGATCGCGGTAGGGACGCCGGTTGCCCGACGCCCCCCGCGCAGATCCCAGCGTGCGCTGCTAACGCACTGGGCTCCTCCCTTGGGTACGAGCGTCGAAGCGAGCGTCAGGCCAGGGATGGGAGATCTGGAGGAACGGCAGCCATCGATCGCGCAGGCGCCGCATCCGCTCCCAGGTCAGTCGCGTGCGCTGGCTGCGACGCCGAAGCGCCATGAACCAGAGCCGCACGACCTCAGAGCGGAAGGCATACAACGCCCGCTGATTACCCGGCACGCCGTAATAGTTGGCGTGCCCGCGAAGGACGTTGGCGAGCCAACGCCCTTGCTCTGGAACAGGCTGATCGCGGCGTCGGAGCAGCTCGCCCCTGAGGGCGTGAAGCTTCGTCCGCGACCGTTTCGAGTCAGTGATGCGCTTGGGCTGAAAACGCCCACTCCTGGTCTTCCCGCACACGTGCGTGAAGCCGAGAAACCGGAACGTCTCAGGCTTGCCGAGGCCCCGCTCGGCCCGTTGCTCGGCGGCGAACCGTCCGAACCGGACCAGCCGCGTCTTCTCGGCGTTCAGCTCCAGACTGAACTTCGCGAGCCTTTCGCGAAGATCCGCCCAGAACCGCTCCGCATCACTGCGATGCTCGAAACCCACCACGAAGTCGTCAGCGAAACGCGTGATGACAACGTCACCGCGCGCGTGCCGAGTCCTCCACTGATGAGCCCACAGATCAAAGACGTAGTGCAAGTAGACGTTCGCCAGGAGCGGTGAAGCTGAAGCTCCTTGCGGAACGCCCTCCTCGCACGCCGTCCACGTTCTGTTCTCGATGACCCCCGCGCCCAGCCACTTCTTGATCAGGCGCAGGACCCGCTTATCCGCGATCCGGTGCTCAACGAACCGCTCAAGCCAGCGATGGTCAAGGCTTGAGAAGTAGTCGCGGAAGTCCGCGTCGAGCACCCAGTTCACCCGCTTCCGTTTGATCCCGGTCGCGAGCGCATCCAACGCGTCATGCGGGGAGCGCCCCGGCCGGAACCCGTACGAGAAACCGACGAAGTCCTGCTCGTAAATCGCGTTCAGCACCTCGACCACCGCCCGCTGCAGGATCTTGTCCTCCAGCGCAGTGATCCCGAGCGGCCGCAGCCGCCCATCGGGCTTCGGGATGAACACTCTCCGCGACGGCTTCGCGCGGTAGCTCCCACCGTGAACACGGGCGTGCAGACCCCGAAGGTTCTCCTCGAGATCCAGCCCATAATCACCCCACGTGATGCCATCGACCCCCGGCGCGGCCTTCGGGCGAACCGCCCAATACGCCGCCCGGAGACGATCGACATCCACGTGATGCAGGAGCGCGGTGAACCGCACATCCTTGTCCTTCCGCGCCACCTGGCGCACGCGGTCCAGCCCGCTTGGCGCGCTCTGCCCGGCACTGAGTCCGGAACGCGTCGCGCTGGCCGCGTTTCCCTCGGGCGATCCCCTTCCCTCCACCACCTCCGCCGCCCTGCCTTGGGCGTTGTTCGGCAGCTTCGTTGGTACTACGGGACCGTCAGACTCCCCACGATCGTGCATCACGGGATTACGGCCTCAGCCTTTCCCGCACGACCCGCCCAACCATCACCACAAGCGGGTGATCATGGGGGCTCCCGGTTCTCGCGCCCGGAGATTCCGTACATGCACAGGTTCTTCGACCCCGCGGGGTCCGTCGACGGCTCGCGAAAACGCCGCCGACGATGTTGCCTTCCGCACTGTAAGACAGCGTCGGCACCCCAAACAAGGAGATTTCGAGGCTCAATAGCCCGGCCTGCACGTACCCCTACCGACGCTTCGCCGCCGCCCTCGCGGACGGACAACGCACGGCTCGGGGCCATCGTGGATCGCTAACCCTTCGATGTTGGACTCTCTCATTCCTTTCTCCGGACCGGTTTATCCCGGCGCTCC
>JADGPN010000140.1 GCA_017882465.1 Solirubrobacteraceae bacterium | reverse complement strand
GCGCGTCAGCGTGCGCCCTGGATTCGGCGACGAGGAGGACTGTGCTCGTGGTTCGCACGGCCCTGCGTTGCGCGGTTGGCAGGGGCCAGGACCGCCGAGGTCCGAGCCGCGCCGTCACCTACAGCCCCAGAGCCCCGCAGGCCGCGCTTAGCGAGACTGGTCGCTCCGGCTCCTGGAGGCCCGCGCCGCCACGGATGCAGGGCTGGCCGATCGGCGCGTTCGTTGGTCACGCGCTGCTCCTCCACGCCTGAAGCGGTCACGCAGGCGCGGCTGCTGCTTCGATGGAGAGCGGGGGCGCCGCCGGCGGACGTCGCGCTGATGGTTGTGGGCGATAGGAGGAGCCCGAGACAAGCGGCGCCGGCGCTCGCCTTCATGGATTAGCGGAAGCGAAGCTTTGGCCGTGATGGCCGCTCCTTTTGGGCTACGCAGCTCCGCCACCGGTGATGGCGGCGGCTTCCGCTTTGACCTCGCGCGCCGCTTGCTGAGCGACAGCATTCAGTGGTCGAGCTAGCGAACCTTTCACGCCGCCTGCGGCTTCCCCTCCGCCGCGCATTGCAGAAGTGCCGTCGTGGCCGATCCCGACTGTCAGGACTGTACGTTGCGAGGATTTCAGCGGGTGGCCGGCCCTTCCGCACCTATGGCCCCGCGTGTTTGCTGTCGCTGCGAGCTGCAAGCGCCGCGGTGCTTGCAGGATGGGAGCAGTTGAGCTAAACCGGACCAACCGCCGCTGCGCGGAACCGGCGGGAACCAGGCATCCTGCAGACACGGCGCGCAGGTCTGCTGCAAGGAGGTGTCGGCCAACCACAGACGGACGCTACGCTGCTGTTCGCCCATGCCCGCGGCCCTCGATGTGCGCAGCCTCGACGCGCCGATTGTTCAGGCGGGGATGGGGGCCGTCGCGCGGCATGAGCTCGCCGCGGCCGTGTCTGAGGCCGGCGGGCTGGGCACGATCGCCGGCGCCCGCGCGCCGATCGCGGCCGAGATCGCGGCCGCACACCGTCTTACCGGCCGGCCGATCGCCGTCAACCTCCTGCTGCCCTTCGTCAGATCGGGCGATGCGGAAGCCTCGGCCGCTGCCGACGTCATCGTCACCTTCTGGGGCACGCCGCGCCGACTCGCAGCGAATACGTGGATTCATCAATGTGGTTCGGTCGAGGAGGCGACGGCCGCCGCAGCAGCGGGCGCGGACGCGGTGATCGCTCAGGGAGTTGAGGCGGGCGGTCATGTGCGGGGCACGACGCCGATGCTCGAGTTGCTTGAGCGCGTGCGAGCGGCCGTGAAGATCCCGGTGCTCGCGGCCGCGGGGATCATCGACGCCGAAGGTGTCCGGGCGGCGCGACGGCGGCGCCGTTGCCGCGGTTGCCGGCACACGCTTCTTGCTGAGCGACGAAAGCCACGCCCATCCCGACTACAAGCAGCGCTGCCTCGACGCCTCCGAGACGATCCTGACCGAGCTGTTCGGGCTCGGATGGCCCGGAGCGCCGCATCGAGTGATCCCCAACGGCGCGACGCACCGCTGGCTGCGCGGCGACCCCCGTGGTCCCCAATGGATCCGGGCGGCGAACCGTCTCACCGCTCCGCTCGCGAGCCGGATCCCGACCGTTGTGCAGGACCGCGCGATCAGGGCCCAGCGTCCGTCTCAACCCTTCCTCGGGCCACAACCGCCCACCGACGACGGCCCGGTCAACCTTGTGGATTCCGGTCCGCTCTACGCTGGCGTGAACGTGCTTCGGGTCGCAGACATACGGCCGGCAGGCGAGTTGGTCAAAGCCCTCACGCCGTAGCGCTCAAAGGGTTGGCGACCGGCGATGCTGGGGCGTCCAGCAGCCTACGGCGTCCCTGCGGGGCGAACGGACCTGCTCCGATCGACGAGCCGGCATGCTGACGACACCAGCAACGTCCCTTCCGCGCGGGCGATGATGCCAGCGACCAGGCCACCGGCGACCGGCACCAGCAGTGCGACGAGCTAGCCATGACGTCCTGCTCCGGGCGCGACCAGCGATGTTGCCGCGCAGCCACAGAAGAAGACGTTCGTGACCAAGCCGATCAACCGTAGAAGGCACCAGGCAGCCGCCGCTGACAGCGCCGATCGGCAGCGCGAGCGTGCAGATCTTGAGCACCGTGGAGTGACGGTGAAACCGCCGAGATGGCGTGGCCGCTGGTTCGGCTGGGCCGCCGTCATCGATTCGATCCGGCGACTGCTCAAGGAGTGCGGATCGCGTGATGTCGTGGGTCGCTGCCGGGCGTGGAGACGTGGGTCGCTGCCAGGGGCGGGGACCAGTCGCGCAAAATATCGTGACACGATATGTTTGCCCGCAACGTGTCTCGGGACGGAGCGCTGTTCTGACCTACATTGTGGTGGTGGATCCCGTCCGTCTCACGATCCAGACTTGCGTCGGGTGCGGATCGATGCGGGAGTTCGAGAGCTGCGTGGGGACCTGCAGAGAGCGCAAGCTCGAGCTCGTCAGCGGCGGCGATTACGACGAGCTTGCGACCGCCGCCGCGGCGTGGCGGATCCGGATCCGGGAACTCCTGCCCGTCGTTGAGAAGTTGGCGAGCGCCGAGCCGCGGCAGCCGGACTGGCGGGGGCTCTACGAGTCGTTACGGGAACGAACGCGCTTGGTCCTGCGCGCCGCCGGACAATCGGCTCGTGCAGCGTTTGACGAGGCAGCGTCGTCTGCCGAAACGACGGTCGTCTGGCGTTGCCCGGATTGCGGTGGACTCGAAGCTACGCAGCCGTGCATCGGGGTTTGTATCTGGCGGCCGCTTGACTGGGTGGAAGCGTGTGTGTTCGAAAGCGAGCGCGCGCAGGTGCTGCGGGACGTCGAGCTGGAGCGGTCGTTGTTCGTGCTGCTTACGAGATTCGCACGCGTGACCCCGCGCGACGGTGAGTGGGAGCGCAACTGGCGTGCGTTCGGAGACAAAGCTCGCCATATGCTCGGGTCCCAGAGTTCGGGCGGTCTGTCCAGCGTGATCGTTCTCGGGGAGGGTTCCGTCGGTGTATAACGTCGCGTTCTTCTTTCACATTCTTGGCGTGCTGCTGTTCGTCTCTGGGATCGTGCTTGCTGGGGCTGCGTTCGAAGCCGCGCGTCGCCGGCAGCGGCCGGCGGACGTGGCGTTGCTGCTGGGTTTGACGCGCGTCTGGCCTGGAAGTTCTCGTCCTTGACGACAAGCGACGTGACGTCGACGGTACCGCGCAACTCAGCCGAGTTCTGATCGACGTGCAGCGTCGCGTCGAACTTTCGAATAGGCCGCGGAATGTACCGCCATGTGCTTGACCGCGAAGCTCGCCGAGGAGTGAGTTGGATCCAGGCTCCACGTACCGAGTGGGAGCCCTGAGGTGTTGAGGCTGATGTCGGTGACGGACATGTGCAACTCCTTGTTTGATGGTTTGGACTCTCGTGCTGTCGGCTCACGGTGCGGGCTGAAACTGCTGATGGCCTCGTCGATGAACCGTAGGCAGCGTGCTCATCACCCGCGTGATGGGTCGTCGCCTGATCGTGTGACGCGTGCGTTATGACGGCTGCGGCGGGTTTGTGCCGTCGGACAGCACCGCGGCGAGGTGGAGGCCTGAAGCGACGTTGAGCTTCAAGAACAGCCACCGGGCCAGCGCCGATGCCCTGTGACGCGCCGGTGATGATCGCGACCTTTCGCAACTCGGGCATCGTCACCTACGCGACGAGGTAGGTGTCGTAGATCACGCCACCCGGCTGCCGGCCGCCGACGCTGATGAAGACGCCCTTGCTGAGCCATTCGAGCTCCGGGCTCGCGGTCTCGATCTGGGTCAAGGTCCGGAACGTGTATTCGCTTGCGTCGACGTCCTCGCCGCGCCCCAGGCGCGCAAGGACCTCGGCGCTGCCGTGGCGCACGCCTCGTGCTTGGACGTAGAGGAGATCGCTCCGGTCGGTCTGCAGCGTGTAGCGGATATCACCGAACGCGGTGCCGTCGGGCAGGATGGTCTGCCAGTCGGCACTGGCGCCCGGAAGCAGCTTGCCGCGCAGCTCGGGTCCGGTGAACGTCCCGCCGGTCAGCGGCACGATGCGACGGTGGCCGTGCAGCCCGTCGCCGAGATCCAGCGGTAGACCGAGCGTGGCCTCCAGGCGGTAGACCCGGGTTAGGCGGGGCTCGGGAAGGTGACCGCTGCTCATGGCTGGCTCGTGGCGGTTGCGGAGACGGTCTCCTGGGGTACCGCATCGTTGGGATGGGGCTCGAGGGGGGTGACTGCGATCTGCATCCAGTCATAGAGCGGCAGATCGCCCAGTAGACCGGCGAGCTGCGCTGCGCTGTCGGCGCGGTACAGGCCGAGGGCCTTGATCTCGCCGGGCGCGGCGGGGGGTCTCCACAGCCTGACGAGATGCCCTTCGTCCACCAGCCTGGCCGCGGCGGATGCCTCGGCGCTGAAACGGAGCTCGACCTCGCTCGCCGGAGCTCCGTCCGGAACGTTGACCTCGAACTCAACCAGGAACTCCATGGGATTCTCCTTCGTACTAGAAACCGCAACCGCCGCTGTCAGGCGGCGGATGTCAGGGCAGCTGTGGCGCCCGCGAGGAAGCCGAGAAGCGCTCCGTTGACCTCGTCGGGGTGCGTCCAGCCGATGTTGTGAGGGCCACCCTCGACCGGCACGACCGTCACGTCCGCGATCAGGTCGCTGAGTCGTGCCGCGGTAGCCTCGAACGGCAGGATGCGGTCCGCCGTGCCGTGCATCACCAACGTTGGGACATCGATCTTCGGCAAGTCCGCGCGGAAGTCCGTCAGCCACGTGTCCACGACGGCAAAGGACGCGTAAGGGGATGAGCCGACCGCGACGTTGAAGCTGGCCTGCCACGCTTGGTCGCTGATGCGGTCGGGGGCGAGGACGTCGACGTTGTTGAAGTTGTCGAGGAAGCCCTTGAAGAACGCGTAGCGGTCGGTGACGATCGCCGCCTTGATGTCCTCGAACACCTGACCGTCCACGCCCTCGGGGTTGTCCTCGGTCTTGAGCAGGAACGGCGGAATCACACCGAAGAGGGCGGCCTTGCTGACCCGCGCGGAGCCGTACCTGCCGAGGTAGCGCGTGACCTCGCCGGTGCCCATCGAGAAGCCGCACAGCACGACGTCGCGCAGGTCGAGATGCTCGAGCAGCGCGCTGAGGTCAGCCGCGAAGGTGTCGTAGTCGTAGCCGACGGTCGGCTGGCTGGAGCGGCCGAACCCGCGGCGGTCATAGCTGACGCAGCGGTAGCCGGCGGCGAGCAGCTCGCGCTCCTGGCGCTCCCACGAGTTGCCGTTGAGCGGGTAGCCGTGGATCAACACGACCGGCTGGCCGCTGCCGTGGTCCTCGTAGTGAATCTCGATCGGGGCGCCGTTCTCGGTTCCAACAGTGATGCGCGGCATGTCATGTTCCTTGTCGTCGGGTGTTTGCGATAAGAGTCAGGCTTCGAGGATGCAGTCGCGCCCGTGTTGGGGTCGGGTCGGTGTCCTGGCTGAGTCCCGGTGGAAGTTCCGCCTCGACGAGGCGCACCTCAACGCATCGCGCATGGTCGGGTCTCACGACGGCCCATTCCCTGGGGCACGGGCTACGAGTCGGTTACGAGGGCAGGTCGGTTCCGGCCTGCTCGGCGGCCATGTAGGAGGCGTACCAGGCGGCCCAGTTCTCGTCTTGGTGCGAGCGGTGCAGGAGGCCCCCGCTGTGCTTCTCGCGCTCACCGTGGGCGGCCTCGGCACGCCGCAGCGCGCCCTCCAGGTCCGCGGCGGTGACGTAGCCTGTCTCGGTCGGGTTCATCCGGCCGGGGCGCCGAGTCGTTACCTCTTGCACCAGCCACAGGTTGCCATCGGGGTCGTTCAGGGAGAAGAACGATCCGTAGCTGGCGCGCTCGGGGTCGGGACCGGGCTGGCGTGCCTCGACGGGGAACGGGGGGCCATGCCAGATGTCGCTCACCTCGATGCCACGGCCGACGAGCTCGTCGCGCGCTGCTTCGACGTTGGAGACGACCAGCGTGCCCACGGCCGCGCCAGGTGCGGCGGTGGTGAGTCCCTGGCCGAAATCGACCGAGGTTCCGGAGCCTGGGGGTGTGAACTGAACGATGCGTAGGCCCGGCATCGGGGCGACGTCCTCGTCGAGCCTCCAACCCGCCTGTTCGTAGTACTGCTTGGATCGGTCCACGTCGGACACCGGGATGACCTGGACCTCGAGCTTCATGTCGACTGTCCCGACGCCGGCGTTGCCGCTCGCGTTGTGCGCTTCGGTGGCGCTCATGTCTGTCTCCTGGGGGGTTCAGGAAGACCTCAGCTGGTCTTCGTGTTGGTGACGCGATGAAGCGTGATCTCCGCGCCCTGCTCTTCGCGCCCGTCAAGGCCCTGGTCGCAACCCGGGGGTGCCGGGTCCGGGGGGTCACATGTTGATTGCGGTCGATGACGCAGCTGCCGCCGAGCAGGCGCTGACGTCCGCGATCGACCTCGAAGAAAGCGCCACAACCACTTGACGCTGATCACGGTCGCGGAGCCCGGGCCGTCGGGTGCTTGCCTGGAGGCCGGCGCACCGATTGACACGCTGGGCGAATACGCCCTGGCCGAGGCCGGTGCGATCCTCAGGCAAGCGCGTGATCGGGCCCCGCTGACCTGCACGCTACGGCCCTGCGGACCGACCAGCCGGTCCGAAACGCGCTGATCCGTCAAACCCCGTTAGCTCAGGTCCGGCCGCTGGACGAACTCGCAGCGGCTTCGATCATGGCTGAAGTAGCGGCGCTGAAGCCGCTTCCGGGTGCGTAGGTGACAGGCCCGTGCCATCGACCAGTGGATCCACGGGCGCGACTGAGAGCCGTTGGCGCAAGGCTGCCGCGTTATCAGCCCAAGGCCTCTCAACGCAGGAGCACAGGATGCGCGGTGACATCGCACCGGGTGGCATCTTCCCCGACTACGACCTGACCGACCACACCAAGACCCGCCGCAAACTGAGCGAGCTCCAGGGCAACGACCCGATGATCCTCATTCTGGCGCGCGGACATTACTGCCCCAAGGATCACCAGCAACATCTCGAGCTCGCGGCCGCCTACCCGAAGATAGCAGTGGCCTACACCCAGATCGTGACGATCTCGACGGACAACATCGTCGAAACGCGTGAGTTCCGCAACTCGGTCGGGGCCCAGTGGACCTTTCTCTCCGACTCCGGACGCAAGGTCCAGAAGGACCTCGACATCCAGGAGTACACCGACCCCGATCACGATCCAATGGTTCCGCACACGCTCGTGCTCAAGCCAGGGCTCGTGATCCACAGCGTCTACAACGGGTACTGGTTCTGGGGCAGACCGTCGGTGTTCGAGCTCTGGCGCGACCTGCGAGAGGCGACCCGCGAGATCCGCCCCGACTGGGACCTCGGCTGCCCTGGACTGCGCGCCGCGTGGGAGGCGGGAGACCGCTCGAGGTTCTACCCGGACCCGGATGTCGTGCAGACCAGGGCCCTCCCGAGCGCGAGACGGCGCGCAACCCGCGGCCCTATTCGCGGCAACTGAAAGCAGTGGAGGTCACGATGGGCAGCACCGGCGAGAACCATGAGTACGACGTCATTGTCTTGGGGGGCGGCGCCCCGGGCGAGCATTGTGCTGCGGCCCTGGCTGCACGCGGGCTGCGGGTCGCCGGCGTCGAGCGAGAGCTGGTCGGTGGTGAGTGCTCGTACTGGGCTTGCATTCCGTCGAAGTCGCTGCTGCGTCCTGGGGAGGCGGTGCATGCCGCGCGCGAGGCTGCGGCGACGGCCGAGGTCGACGTTCAGGGCGCGCTGGCGTGGCGGGACTTCATGGTCTCGGACTACTCCGACGCCGGTCAGGAGCGCTGGCTGGCGGACCGGGGCATCGACCTGCTGCGCGGCACGGGCCGGCTGGCGGGTACCGGCGTGGTCGAGGTCGACGGCGTCCCCTATGCCGCCGAGCACGTTGTCGTGGCGACCGGCTCGGATCCGATCGTGCCTCCGATCCCCGGCCTCCGCGACCTCCCGGAGGTCTGGGGCACGCGCGAGGCGACGAGCATGGCGAGGCGGTGATCGTCGAGGGCGCCGACCGGGTGCTTCCCCGCGAGCCCGCGCCGCTGGGCGAAGCGCTCGGCGAGGCTCTGGGCCGGGACGGAATCGAGCTGATGCTCGGCATGCACGCCGCTGCCGCGCGGCGGGAAGGCGACGAGTACATCCTGCAGTTCGACCGCGCTCCAGAGCTGCGGGGCGACCAGCTGCTGGTGGCAACCGGTCGGCGCCCGCGCGTGGATGGGATCGGACTCGAGACGGTCGGCCTCGAGCCCAACAACGGGATTCGGGTTGACGAGCACATGCGCGCAGGCGAGCGCCTCTGGGCGATCGGCGACGTCACCGGCATCTGGCCGCTAACCCACGTCGGCGAATACGAGGGCGACGTGGTCGCGGCCAACATCTCGGGCGATCCGCGTCCGGCGAACTACGAAGCCGTGCCGCGGGTCACGTACACAGACCCGCAGGCCGCCGCGGTGGGCGCGACCGAAGCGGATTACAGCGCCACCGCCCACTGTCAGAGGTGCCGAAGACCGCCACCTACACGCACGCCTACGCCGAATCCAACGGGTTCCTGACGCTGCTCAGCGACGGCGAGCGACTGACCGGCGCCTACGCGCTCGGCCCCGAGGCCGGCGAGTGGATGCAGCAGGCAACGCTCGCCATCCGGGCCCACGTCGCGCTCGATGTGCTGAGCGACACGATCCAGCCCTTCCCGAGCTTCTCGGGGATTTACGACGCGGCATTGAAGGAGCCCCGCATGGCGATCGCGGACATGCCGCGGCCCGTCAGACCGATGGACCCGCGGACGGCAAGCCTCACAGAGTGAAGAGGAGGGGAGAAATCGTGACCCCCGGGATGCGACCGAAGGCAGGTACGTAGTGACGTTTGCCTCCGCCGGCCGGCTCTTGTCGGTCAACGTCGGCACGCCCCGGGACGTTGGCTGGCAAGGGCGAACTGTCCACACCGGCATCTGGAAGGACCCCGTCGGCGGTCGCCGGACGGTCCGCCGCCTTAACGTCGACGGCGATGGCCAGGGCGACCTGGAGGGGCACGGTGGCGTCAACCGCGCGGTGTTCGTCTACCAGATCGAGTCCTATCGCTACTGGCAGCAGTTTCTCGGCCGCGACGATTTCACCTACGGGCAGTTCGGCGAGAACTTCACCGTGGAGGGTCTCGCGGACGACGAGGTCTGCATCGGTGACCGCTACCAGATCGGCTCGGCGCTGCTCGAGGTCAGCCAACCGCGGGTCACGTGCTATCGCCTCGGCATCCGGATGAACGAGCCGCGCATGCCCTCGCTGCTCGTCGCACACGGCAGGCCTGGTTTCTACCTCCGGGTACTCGAGGAGGAGGAAGTCGGAGCCGGCGACGCGATCGAACGCCTCGAGCGCGGTCCGGAGGAAATGACGGTGGCCGAGGTCGATGGCCTGCTGTATCTGCCGGGCCACGCGCGGCGCGATCTGATTCGCGCGTTGCGGATCCCGGCGCTGAGCAAGGGATGGCAAGGGTCGTTCCGCGAGCTGCTGGAGCAGGCTCCAGACGGCGGGAGTGCGGAGCCCGCGTGGACGGGGATGCGGCCGATGCGCGTCGTCGCGATCGACCGCGAGAGCACCACCGTGATCTCGGTGCGCCTCGTGCCGGTCGACGGCGAGCCTGCGAGCCCCTCCCGACCCGGACAGTTCCTGACCGTCCGCGTGCGCCCAGACGCCGGAGCCGGGCCACTGCTGCGCACGTACTCGCTGTCGGGCGATCCGAACTCAGAGAGCTACCGCATCAGCGTGAGACGCGAGGTGCCGGTGCGGCGAGCGAGTACCTGCACACCGCACTGCGCATCGGCGACATCATCGAAGCGGGCGCGCCTCGCGGCTCGCTCGTGCTCCGTCCCGGCGAACGCCCCGTCGCGCTGATCAGCGCCGGGGTTGGTGCGACGCCGGTGCTGGCGATGCTTCACGTGCTCGTCAGCGGGCGTTCCAGTCGGCAGGTGTGGTGGCTGCAGCGGCGCTCGGAACGGTGCCGAGCACGCTTTCGAGCGGGAAGCGCTTGGCCTGCTTACCCGGCTCCCGGACTCCCATCGCATCGTGTGCCATAGCCACCCCGCGCCACACGACCGAGGCTTCGAAATCGCCGGCGGGCTGACGGGCGAGGTGCTCGACGACGCCGGCATCCCGACCGACGCCGATTTCTACCTGTGCGGCCCTGGTCCGTTCATGCACGACATCGCCGCGGTGCTGGCCGCGCGCGGCGTGGCGCCCGAGCGGATCAGCACCGAGGTGTTCGGACCGGCCGACGCGATCACGCCCGGCGTCGTCACCGGCCCCCTGCGATC
>JADGPN010000139.1 GCA_017882465.1 Solirubrobacteraceae bacterium | reverse complement strand
TCGCGCTCGAGCGCCGGCGAGCCAGGATCTGCGCGACCACCTCGGGATCCCGCGGGGCGGCGTCGATCGCGGGCTCGAGCCGGAGTGGGCGCGGGGGCGCTGCCGCCGTGATCCGGGATCGGCGCGGCGGATCTCAAGCTATGGTGCGCTCGTTGTCCGGGAGCTGTCGATTTCGTCGCTGCCCGTTCGTCTCAACGGCGACCATCCCGAACAGGAGGAAGCGATGAAGTACATGCTGTTGATCCACCAGGGCACGACCCCCACGCCGCACGATCCGGACGCGTGGGCGCGCCTCTCGGAGGATGAGAAGGCCGCGGTGTTCGCCGACTACCAGGCGATCAACGAAACCCCAGGCGTCACCTCCGGTGTGCAGATGCAGCCCCCCGAGATGGCGACCACGGTGCGGGTCCAGGACGGCAGGACGCTGAGCACCGATGGCCCGTTCGTGGAGATCAAGGAGGCGATCGGCGGCTATCTGTTCTTCGAGGCCGATGACCTCGACGCCGCGATCGAGCTGGCCGCGCGGATCCCGGCGGCCCGCATGGGCGGCGCGATCGAGGTGCGCCCGATTGTGGAGTGGTAGCGATTCTGGAGCAGGCCTTCCGCGACCACTGGGGTCAGGTCCTCGCGGCCCTGATCGGCTTCCTCGGCGACTTCGAGCTCGCCGAGGAAGCCGCGCAGGAGGCGTTCGCGATCGCGGCGGAGCGCTGGCCGCAGGATGGAGCTCCCGCCTCCCCGAGCGGCTGGCTGATCACGACGGCGCGCAACCGCGCCATCGACCGGGTCCGCCGCGACCGCACGCTGGCCGCGAAGACCCGGCTGCTCGAGATGCCCGAGGCAGTGGAGGACGCAATGGGCGACGCGACGATCTTCCCCGACGAGCGCCTCGAGCTCATCTTCACCTGCTGTCACCCGGCACTGGCCACCGACGCTCAGGTCGCCCTCACCCTGCGCACGCTCGGCGGCCTGAGCACGGACGAGATCGCCCGTGCATTCCTCGTTGGCGAGGCGACGATGGCCCAGCGGCTGGTGCGGGCCAAGCGCAAGATCAAAGCGGCCGGAATCCCGTTCCGGGTGCCGCCCGACCACCTCCTGCCCGATCGCCTCGCCGCCGTGCTCGCGATCCTATATCTGATCTTCAACGAGGGATATTCGGTCCCGCCCACCCGGGGCGCACTGGCGGCCGAGGCGATTCGGCTCGCGCGAGCGCTCGCCGAGCTGATGCCGGACGAGCCGGAGGTCCATGGCTTGCGGGCGATGATGCTGCTGCACGACGCCCGCCGCGAGGCGCGATTCCGGGATGGCGACCTGGTTCTGCTCGCCGACCAGGACCGCTCGCTCTGGGACCGGTCGCAGATCGACGCCGGCCGGGTCGTGCTCGACCGGGCCCTGGCCCTGCGCGGCGGCGGTCCGTACGTGGTGCAGGCGGCGATCGCGTCCCTGCACGCCGACGAGCCGCGCGACTGGCCCCAGATCGCGGCGTTGTACGGCGAGCTGGTCCGCCTCACCGGCTCACCCGTTGTCCAGCTGAGCCGGGCCGTCGCGGTGGCCGAGGAGCAGGGGCCTCAGGCGGGCCTGGAGATCGTCGATCGCCTCGGCCTGGAGGATTACCGCTACCTGCACGCGACGCGGGGGGAACTGCTGCGGCGCCTCGGGCGAATGCAGGACGCGCGCGACGCCTACCGCCGGGCGCTGGCTCTGGTCCACGACGATGTCGAGCGGCGCCTGCTCGAGCGGCGCCTGGCGGAGCTCGGCACGGCGGCCGGACCTGCCGGGCAGTGACGGACGAGGTCGTGACCTGGCCGGCTGCCGAACCGATCGCGATCGTTCTCTGTAGCCACACTTCGCCTGAGACCGTGTCGTAGCCGCGCTCGGCCCATGCGACAAGGCGTCTGGCGGGCGACGGCGGAGGTCCGGGCACCGTGGGCGCGCCCTGGACCAGCGCTTGCAGCTGGGGTACGAGCGGATGCTCCCCGGCCTGGTCAAGAAACCGTAGGGCGTCGTCCCGCTCGTCTTCGTACAGGTCATAGGCGACGCCGTCTGAGAAGATTCCCAGTGCGTTGGACACGTACTCCGCGGAGGAGTAGCCCCGGCGCTGGCGGATGAATCGGAGGACGAAGTAGACGACGATGAACGTCCGGTAGATGATCGCCCCGCGTCGGCAAGAAGAAGTAGTCATGGTTGGAGGTCACGAACTTGCCGACCTCATCGACGAAGAAGCCGAAGCCGGCCCCGGCCAGAACCGCGGCAGGCACGCGGAGGCGCCGGTCGACAAAGGACAGCAGGATCCCGATCGCCACCAGCATCAGCAAACCGCCCCATAGCAAGTGGGCGAAGTGCAGCCTGCCACTGCCGAGCTTGGGGTAGTTCGTCGCCCACAGCTGCAACCGGATGATGAGGATCATCCCGATCGATGAGACCAGGAAGATCTCGTGCAGGCCGCCGATGGAAAGACTGCGCGTAACCGGCCGCCGACGGCGCCTATGCGTGGCCATCATCGATCGCCGACCGGCCGAGCAGGCGTCGTACATCTTTGTAGCGGCGTAACCGCTCGGGGGCGGGAGGGTTCGGTGCCTGGAGCCGCGCCCGCAGCGCGGTGCGGTCGGCGGCGAGCAGCTCGAGCAGCTGGGGCTCGCCGCTGCGCTCCTCTGTGTCGATCACGACGGCGCTTCCGGGCCAGTTGTGTTCCAGGTACCGGAGGTAGTCTGAGACCGAGCCCGCCGGCGGCTCGTAGATCCAGGACCCCGTGTTCCAGAACCGCGGCCCGGCGCTCGTGTCGCCGGCGCGGACTCCGTCGAGTGGCTGGTGCGTGTGGGCGAACACGAACCACCGCGCACCCTGGTCCCAGCCTAGGTTGCGGCACACGCGCGCATATGCGCGCACCGAGGGCAGCACCGAGGACCCGGGCGCGACCATCCGAGCGAGCACGTAATCCGCCGCCGCCTGCGGCTCGGTGCCGCCGCGCAGGCGCCGCGCGAGCGAGCGACCGAGGCGCTCCAGCTCCCGTCCCGGTGCGGCAACCACCGCCGCGAGGCGACCGATGCGGCGCAACTCGGCTTGTATGCGCTGCTCGGCGGCAGCGCCCTTCGGCAGCTGCGCCTCGATGAACAGCAGCTCGGTCAACGGAACCAGCGCAGCCTCGTAGTCCTCGATCGCCGGTGTGGTCGTACGCCCACCTGCCAGCCGCCAGAACCCGCCCTGCAACAACCGGTTCGGCACCGAGCCGCGCACCTCGCCGTCGAGATAGTGGCCGTGGCTGAGCATCACCTCGCCAACCCGACAGCGCGGATAGGCGATCTCGATCGCGGTGTCGGGAAGCCGCCGCCGCAAGAACGCCTCGAAGAAGAAGCTCCCGCGCCATTGTTCGAGCAGCTCCTCGTCAGGCTTGCCCGTCGCGATCCGCAACTCGATCAGGGCCTCGAGCCGGCGAACGAGGACGTGGTGATCGTGATTGCCCGCGAGCCACGTCAAGTGCTTGCCGGCCAGCGTCTGGGCGAACAATTCGACCAGCCCATCAGCACGCGCGAACGCATGCTCGGTGCTCGCGAACAACAGATCCACGAAATCACCCAGCAACACCACCTCATCCGCCCGCTCGAGCTCGGGACGCAGCACCTCTCGGGCCCACCCATAGGCAAGCAGATCATCGCCCGTCCACGCCCCGAGGTGTGTATCCGAGAGCACTAACGAACGCATCGTTCGCCCCTCAAGCTGAAAAGAACTCCTGGCTTCCGCGTTCGGCGAACAGGACGTACAGCGCCGAAGGCCCCAGGATCGCCTGGATCCACATGAGTACGATCAGGATCGTCACACACCGACGGGTCGATGACGCTCATAGGTGCGTTGGGCCATGTCGTTCTTCTCGGTTGGTCGACTGCCTGGGCGCCCTGAAACCTAACTGAATTGAGATCTCGAGCGCCCGTCGGGCGGCCATCTCCCGAGACCCCGGCGAGTCGGCGCGATGGCGTCGCCGATCGACTCTTCCACAAGCGATGAGCGTCTCTACGGCGGTGCCGGCAGGCCGAGCAGCTGGATCACGGCGAACACGAGGATCAGGCCGCCGATGGCGACCAACCCATACCGGGCCCTGCGCAACGGAAAGTGGCCGCTGATCCCGACCAGGAACAGCACCGTAGCCAGGAAGACCGTGTCGCGAACGTATTCGTCGGCCCTACCACCCGCGTCAGAGCCCCGAGTGAAGGCAGCGTCTGCTTGGACGTCATACGCGCGCGCCGAGGTCTCTTGAGGGATCACGTACCCAGGCATGAATGCGGGTCCGGGCGGCGCGTGCGGATTGTGCGCGGGATCGGTGGCCAGCCAGGCCTTGAACACCACCTGATACGCGGGGCGCATGCGACCCACGGCCAGCCGCCCGGCCGCCACGTTTCCGGCGCTGAACGCGGAGAACCAGGCGTTGAACGACACCGAGTCCAGCGTGCGCACCTGCAGCCCCTGAATGTCGTCGCGACTGGCCCTGGTCCGGGCCGTCGAGGCGCGCGCGAGCGACACGGAGGACTCCGTCCCCCACTTTGCGGCGGCAAACCCCGAGTACGCGGCGAGCACGGCGACCAGCGAGAGCAGCACAGCCTCGGTTATCGACAGGAGCCGATCGTGGCGATCCTGGGCCGCGTCATGGGCGGCTTCACGGGTCGCGTGCTGAGCGTGCTCCTTGATCTCCTTTGCGACCTCCTCCGCTGACAGGCCTTCAGGCATACCTGGTCCTCCGGCTTCGTGACCGCTGGTCAGACGCCGGTCTCAGCGGCAAGTCTTGTGCTCGCCACGGCCTCTTGGAGCATCCGATGGTCGAGCTCGTTCTGGTCGGCATAGGCAATCGAGAAGTCGACCAGGGCGCGGTCGAATGCATCGGACTTGCCCAGGTACGCTGCGATCGCGATCCGGTCGCCCGACCTCGCATGTCCCCGGGCGAGGGTCCAGCCGCACATTTGGCCCCACAGCTCCATGCCCGCCGGGGTCATGCCGGCGAGGTCAGCGGATCCCTTCCAATCGCGCAGTTGGCGGACGTAGTAGTCGTGCTGGTAGCCCTCGAAGTCAAACCGCTCCCATCCCAGCATGATGTCGCTGGCCGTCTGCATCAGGTGCTGGCCCGCCACGACTCGCTCTCCGTGGTTTGAGAATCTGCTCTTGGATGTGAACCGCTCGAGCACGGACATGTCGGCTTCCTTGACCTGCAGGAACAGAGGGGAACCATGCTCGTCGAGCAGCAGCAAGATCCAGGCCTCGGTGCCGACGCTGCCGACCCCGACCACCTTGCGAGCAAGATGAACAAGCCGATACTGGTCGAGCAGCTGCCGCCGATCGGGCGCCAGCGTGCGGTGGTAGGCGCCGATGAACCCATGCATGGCCTGCAAGAGATCGTCCCCGTCGACATGCCCCGCGATGTCCTCGACCGGCAGGATGAGTGGAGGATCGCTGACGATCCTCGGTTCGTTGTCCGGCGTGTGGCACAGCTTTTCGAACGCCTGGTGACTGTCGTGTGCCCGCGCCTTGTTGATAGCCCGCCAAACGCTGGGCGTCCTCTTCGGATCCAGCAGCGACTGGAACCGCGGCAGGAGCTCGTTCATGTCCAGGTGCGCGTACCAGACGTCGAGCATGGACCTTCTCGACAGCTCTCGCATCGTCTGCCGGTAGGAGCCGACCGCCAGCAGGACGATCCGCTTTCGCTCCTTCTGATCGAACTCATTGTCGCGGCCGGCGATCTCGAGGCTGGCCGCCAACCGCTTCACATCCCACTCCCACGGGCCTGGCGCGGTCTCGTCGAAATCGTTGACGTCGAAGAACAGGTGACGCTCGGGCGAGCCGAACATTCCGAAGTTCGATAGATGCGCGTCGCCGCAGAGCTGGACGCTCAGTTCGGAATGTGGCGTGGTCGCCAGGTCCGCTGCCATCGGGAGCGCGGCGCCGCGAAAGTAGGCAAAGGGCGAGACGAGCATGCGCCCATGACGGATGGGCACGAGCTCAGCAACGCGAGCATGCGCCTGCTCCTCCAACAGATCGATCGGGCTGGTTCGACGGGCCGATGGCTCCCACGCGGCGTGACTGGCGCGCGGAGTCTTCGCGCGGGCGATCTTGCCCCGGGCAACCCGGTCCTGCAGCGTGAGGGGCACCTTTGACCGAGCCGCTCGGCGACGCCCTCGCCCGCCGCTCGTCCGAGGTTGCGGATGAGAAGTCTTTGCGCCTCCTGGCGCGCGATTCCCGACCTTCGACCTACCCTCCATACCAATCTCCTATCGTCGCTCCGGGACTTCACCCAGGCTCGCTGCGCGCACACCTAGGCTACTTCCTGCGGTGCGAGGGCAATCGTCGCTGGATGTCTTGGGGTGTGCGATGTGCCGCCAGTCGATTTCGCCAACGAGGCACTCCTCCGCTCCGGTGGAGTGGCCCGGCGGAGTGGGGCGCGGAAGCGTCAGCTCCGATTAGCCTGCCGCGCGGTGACGGCAACCGAGCCCGCCATCAGGGCCCGTGGTCGCCGGCCCCGGCGTCGATGCCGACCGTGTAGCCCGACAGGAAGAGTGCGACGATCGAGGTCGCGCTGGCGAGCAATGCGGTCACGATCATGCCCGGGTCGATCGCGGTCAGCTCGAAGAAGCTGCTGCTCGCCGGGAGCAGCAGCGCGGCGACGTAGAGGCCCGCGAGCAGGGCGCACATGACGGCCACCAGCGTCGAGCGGCGCCGCGAGCCCTGGGCCTCGAGCGCCAGCACGAGGTACAGGCCGCAGGCGACGAGGATCGTCACGGCCACGGTGCGGGAGTCGGCCACAGAGAGATCCAGATCGTGTAGCGCGAACAGGTAGCCGGCCACAACGCCGGCGCCGAGCAGGGCGCCGGCCGGGACGGCGAAACGCGCCACGCCCCGTACGAAGTTCTCGGGCTGCCAGGGCCCGGTGCTCGGCGCGAGCGCGAGGAAGAACGTGGGGATACCGATCGTCAGGCTCGCGGCCAGCGTCAGGTGGCGCGGCAGCAACGGGTACGCGTCGGAGCTGGTGCCGATGGTGAGGATCAGAAAAGCCGCGAAGGCGGACTTGGTGACGTACAGCTTGGTCACGCGCTGGAGGTTGCGCAGCGCTCGCCGGCCCTCGGCCACGAGCACGGGGACGGTGGCGAAATCGCCGGAGACCAGCACCAGATCGGACACGCTGCGGGCCATCTGCGTGCCGCTGCCCTGCGCGATCGCGAGCCGTGAGCTCTTCAGGGCGGGTACGTCGTTGACACCGTCCCCGACCATCGCCACGTAGCGCCCCTCGTCGGTGAGCGCCCGGACGATGGCCTGCTTGCCCTCGGGTGAGATGCGTCCCACGATCGTCGCCGACAGCGCGAACCGGCGCCGAGCCTGCGGATCGTCCGGGATCGCGTCTCCCTCCTGGACGCCGACCACCGCGATCCCGACGTCACGGGCGATCGCCGCCACGGTCTGCGGAGCATCGCCGGAGAGCACCTTGACCTCCACCCCCTGCTCCTGGAGAAAGGCGATCGTGTCCCTCACGTTGGGACGCAGCTGCTCCGCGAGCACGACCAGTCCGAGCGTCTCCAGACCCGCCGGGGGCTGGTCATCCGGGTGCTCGGGCGCAGGCGCGTCGCCGCGAGCCAGGGCCAGGACGCGCCGGCCCTCGCGCTGGCGCCGATCTGCCAGCTCGTCCAGAGCGCCGAGCGGCAGGCGCCCGGGCGCCCCGAGATAGAAGCTCGCGTCCGGGAACGACACCGCACTCCAGCGCCGGCGGCTGGCGAACGGCACTTCGCCCGACGTCAGGCGGGCCTCGGCGGGATACGCGTCCGCGATCGCCTGCAGCGTCAGATTGCGTGCCGAGGCACTCGCCGCCACCTGACCGAGGACCGCGCGGACGTGCTCCTCGGCCACTCCGGTCGCGGGCACCACCTCCACCACGCGCAGCGACGCCTCGGTCAGCGTTCCGGTCTTGTCGACGCAGATCGTGTTCACCGAGGCGAGCGACTCGATCGCGTTCAGCTGCTGGGCCAGCACCCCCCGGCGGGACATGCGCACGGCCGCGGCCGCGTAGGTGAGCCCGACCAGCAGCACGAGCCCCTCGGGGATCAGGCTGACGACCCCGGCCGCGGAGGTCGCGACCGCCGTGTGAAGGGGGGCGTGGCGGTGATAGAGCGAAAAGCCGAGCACCGCTCCCAGTCCGATGACCAGGCCGATGAGCACGTAGAGGAGGCGGTTGATCGCCAGCTCCAGCGGCGACCGTGGATGGCGAAACGACCGCGCCTCCCCGGTCAGCCGTGCTGCAAAGCTGTCGGCGCCGACGGCGGTCACCTCGTAGGTACCGGTGCCCTCGACCACGAATGCTCCCGATCGCACCGCATCGCCCACGTCGCGACCGGCGAGCTCGGACTCGCCCGTGAGGATCGACTCGTCGAGACGCAGGTCGCGGGCTGCCAGCAGGCGCCCGTCGGCGATCACCTGATCTCCGGTCTCCAGCATGACCGCGTCGCCGACGACGACCTCCTCGACCGCGACCTGCCTCACCGACCCGTCACGCCTGACCCGCGCCTGCGGAGCGACGAGCAGCGAGAGACGGTCGAGAGAGCGCTTGGCCCGCACCTCCTGCGTGATCCCGATGGCCGCGTTGGCGACGATGATGCCCAGGAACAGCGCATCGCGTGCGTCGCCGAAGATCAAGGTCACCGCGCCGAACCCGGCCAGGATCGCGTTGAACACGGTGAGCACATTCGCCCGCACGATGCTGGCATAGGAGCGGCTGGTGCTCTGCGGCCGTGGTCGACCCGCGGCGGCCAGCCGCCGCTGCGCCTCGGCCTCACTCAGGCCGGAGGGCTCGCCCCTGGCGGGCAGCGACGCGACCGGGGTGCCGCTTCCGGGTGCGTGGTCGTGCTCCACGCTCACATTCTGCCCATGCCCTCGCGCGCGGCCGCGGAGAGCTAACGTGTAGCCCGCCCGTGTGCAAGCTGTGCGATCTCTTGCGGGGAGTCAACCGCACAGCCGAGAGGAGGTTGCGTTGTGAGGACTGAGCTGGCGTTCCGTGAGATCGTCGACTCGCTGGCGGAAGCGGTGACGATCCGCGATCCTCACGATCACATCCTCTATGCGAATCGGGCCGCCGTCGCAAGCATGGTCTTCGGCACGCTCGAAGAGCGCCAGCGGCGCCCGCGACCGGCGAGCGCCGATGGCGCACGACGAGACGCTGGTCATCTACACCGACGGCGTGACCGACACCAAGGGCGAGAGCGAGCGCTTCGGGCTGCCGCGACTGCGCCGGTTCCTGTCCGGGCATGTGAGCAGGCGGTGGCCCGGCTGGTGGCCGGCTCAGGTCTCGATGAGCTCGGAAGTGCGGATTGGTCTCGTCGACCACCTGTCGAGTCGCTGGGGCACCGCGCGGGAGCCGGACAGCGACCAGCGCTTCTGCGTCTGGTTCGAGCTCGATGTCTCGGATCGGTAATCCCAGCCGGTCGCCGCCAGCGGCTGACCAGCGGTTATGCCAAGGCCGCGCGTACCCCGTCCGCGATCGCCCTCGCCACGAGTTCGGCCGCCACCACTTCCACCGCGTCATACGGCGCCGGCACGGCGCCGGCGGCCAGGCAGAACAGCGTGTCGCCGTCATACATGGTGTGAGACGGGCGGATCGCTCGGGCGATTCCGTCGTGGGCAACCGTGGCCACTCGGTTGGCCTGCTCCTTGGTCAGCTCGGCATCGGTGAGCACCACGCCGATCGTCGTGTTCGCACCGGGCACCAGCTGCGATGCCCGGTCCCAAGCGGTGAACTCGGCGATCCACTCGTGACGCTCGTCGTCCCAGATGCCACCCACGCTGTTGATGACCATCACCGCAGCCACGGTGGCCGCCCCCGCTCTGGCGGCGGCGATCCCGAGCCCTCCGGGCCGCAGCTGCGAGGCATCGGCGCCCTTGGCGACGCTGGCCCCGGTGCCCGCCCCGACCGCCCCGACGGCCGGATCGCGGTTCGCGGCCGCGCAGGCCGCGTACCCGGCCTCGCGATCCGGACGCGCTCTCGGATCCCCGATCGGGAGGTCGAAGATCACCGCCCCGGCGACGATCGGGACCCGCGCCGAGGCGAGCTCGTGGCCGACCCCGTGCTCCTCGAGGTAGCGCATCACGCCCCCGGCCGCCTCGAGGCCAAACGCGCTCCCGCCGGTCAGCAGCACCGCATGCACCCGGTCGACGAGCGTTCCCGGCCGCAGCGTGTCCGTGCACAGGGTCGCCGGCGCGGCGCCGCGAACGTCGACGCCCCCGACGGCGCCTTCGGGAGCGAGCACGACCGTGCATCCGGTGCGCCCCACGGCGTCGGTGAAGTGCCCGACCAGGATGCCCTGCGGAAGCGTCGTCCCGCCGCTCGAAGTTCGCT
>JADGPN010000608.1 GCA_017882465.1 Solirubrobacteraceae bacterium | reverse complement strand
GCGTCGTGGACGACCCTCCTGCGGTCCGGCCGTCCCGAGCAGCGCCGATGAGCACGAGAGCGATCAGCACCACGCCTGCGATCATCTGGCCCGCGTTATCGATCCCGATCAACAGGCTCATCGTTCGGCCCCGAGCTCGACCGGGATGGGCGCGAATACGGCGTCTACTGAGCCAGGTCACGGTGCCCCGCCGTTGAAGCCGTCGCGAAGCGCGAGCAGTCCCTTGCGCTCCTCCTGCTCGAGCTTCTTCTCGATCTGGCCCGTGACGAACAATGGAACAGGATCCGGCGCTAAGGGGTCTTGAGGCGGATCGCCGGGGTCGTGGTTGTCGGTAGGTTGGGGTTGGTGCCGGTGGAGTTCCTCACGGATGTGCAGGCGGAGGCGTATGGCCGGTTCGTCAGTCCTCCGTCTCGGCGGGAGCTGGATGGGTTCTTCTTCCTGGATGACGCTGATCTGAGGGTGGTCGGTCGTCGGCGCGGGGATCACAATCGTTTGGGGTTCGGGGTGCAGTTGGCGACGGTCCGGTATCTCGGGATGTTCTTGGCTGATCCGCTCGACGTTCCGGGGGAGGCCGGTGATTGCATCGCCGCCCAGCTCGGCGTTGACGTGTCGTGTCTGGCCGGGTATGCGGTGCGTGAGAAGACGCGGCTTGAGCATCAGTGGGAGATCGCCCGCGAGTTCGGCTACCGGGACTTCGCCGATGCGGAGCGCGAGCTGGCTGGGTGGGTGGACGATGTCGCGTGGACGACAGGGTTGGGTCCGAACGCGATCTTCGTCGACGCGATTCGGTGGCTGCGCGAGCGGCGGGTGCTGCTGCCGGGGGTGAGCGTTCTCGCGCGGATCGTCGCGCGGGAGCGCGACGCTGCGACGCTCCGGGTCTGGGCCGATCTCGCTCAGGCCGCGACCGCGGCCCAAGCGCGAAGCCTGCCGCGGTTGCTCGACGTTCCTGATGGAGCGCGGCATTCGGAGCTTGACCGGATTCGTCAGGCAGAGACGGCGGTGTCGGGCGTTGGGATGGTCCGTGCGCTCAGCAGGGTCTCGGAGATCAACGCTCTCGGGCTGGGCCGCGTTGATCTCAGCGGGGTCCCGCAGCGGCGGGTGGTGGCGCTCGCTCGGTACGGGATGGCCGCGACGGCGACCGCGCTGCGCCGTCACCCCGAGCCCCGGCGGGTCGCGACGCTGCTCGCGACCGTCCGGTCGCTGGAGGCGAGGTCGGTCGATGACGCGCTTGAGCTGTTCGACGTGTTGATGACCAACGATCTGCTCGCCCGCGCGGGCCGGGAGTCTCGTCAGGAGAAGCTGCGCCGTTACCCGCGGCTCTCCAAGGACGCGGGCAGGCTCGCCGCCGCGGTCGGGGTGTTGCTCGACGTGCTCGAGCGAGACGAGCCATTGGCGCTTGAGGCGGTGTGGGAGGAGATCGAGAGCAAGGTCTCGCGTGAGGATCTGCAATCTGCTGTCGCGCACCTGACGGAGGTCGCGCTCCCGCCTGACGCGGACGCGGACGGGGAATGGCGCAGCGCTTTGGTCGAGCGGTACGCGTCGGTCCGGGCGTTCGTGCCGATGCTCTGCGGCACGATCACCTTCGGCGCGACCGCGGACGCCGCGGGTGTCCTGTCCGCGTTGCGTGACCTCCCACGACTCTTGAACGCCCGCGTCACGAAGGCGGTGCCGGCCGGCTGTCTCGATGCCCGGCAGGTCGCCGTCGACATCATCCCGGCAGGTTGGTGGCGGCGGCTGGTGTTCAAGCCCGACCGGCCCAAGGGCACTGTCGACCGCGCCGCCTACGTGTTCTGCGTGCTTGAGCAGTTTCACCGCCATCTCATCCGCCGCAACATCTACGCCACCCCGTCTGCACGGTACGGGGACCCGCGCGCGCAACTGCTCGCCGGCCGGGCGTGGCAAGCCGCGAAGGGGCCGGCGATGAACGCGCTGGGCCTACCGGAGGATCCCGGCGAGCTGTTGCGCGAGCACTCCGCCGCGCTTGACGGCGCGTGGCGAGGGATGGCGGAGAGCCTGACCGCTGGGACCGTCGCGCACGTCGGCTCTGACGGGAAGCTGCACGCCGAGAAGATCGACGCGATCCCGGACCCCCCGAGCCTCCTCGATCTACGCCGCCGGCTGGAGGCGATGCTCCCCAGGGTCGATCTCCCAGAGCTGATCCTGGAGGTGATGGGCTGGCTGCCCGCGTTCACCGCAGCGTTCACTGGCCTGTCGGGCGGGCGGA
The DNA here is from genome assembly GCA_017882465.1 of Solirubrobacteraceae bacterium. Taxonomy (GTDB): domain Bacteria; phylum Actinomycetota; class Thermoleophilia; order Solirubrobacterales; family Solirubrobacteraceae; genus Palsa-465. The sequence goes on along the minus strand of JADGPN010000608.1, from coordinate 790 downwards.
GCCGGATGAGCGACCTCGATCTCACGATCGCCGCCGCTCTCACCGCGCACGCGCTGAACATCGGGTACGTCCCGGTGATCTCCGACAGCGTCCCGGCGCTGAGACGCGGGCGGATCAGTCACGTTGATCAGAACTATCTGCGCCCCGAGAACTACACGCTCGCGAACGCCGCGCTGATCACCGCGCAGGACGGCATCGACCTCGTCAGGCGGTGGGGCGGCGGCCTGGTCGCCGGGATCGACGGCATGCGGTTCGTCGTCCCGGTCCGCAGCATCCACGCGCGCCCGAACTCGAAGTACTTCGGGCGCCGACGTGGCGCGACCTGGCTAAACATGATCTCCGATCAGGGCATCGGGCTCGCCGGCCGAGTCCTCTCAGGCACCCCCAGGGACTCGCTGCACGTGATCGATCTGATCTACAGCCAGGACGCCGGCCGCCGGCCCGAGGTGATCGTCACCGATACCGGCTCCTACAGCGACATCGTCTACGGCGTGATCACCCTGCTCGACTTCGACTACCGCCCCCAACTCGCCGACCTCCCCGACTCGAAGCTATGGCGGATCGATCTGACCGCCGACTACGGGCCGCTGAACCAAGCCGCCCGCGGGAAGCTCGACCTCACCCGTATCCACCGTCATTGGCCCGACATCCAGCGGCTGATCGTCTCGATCCACACCGGCGCGATCCCGGCCTGCGACGCGCTCCGGATCCTCGCGCCGGGCGGCACGCCGACCCAGCTCGGCGACGCGCTCGCGCAGTACGGACGGATCTTCAAGACACTGCACATCCT
>JADGPN010000020.1 GCA_017882465.1 Solirubrobacteraceae bacterium | reverse complement strand
GCATCCTGAAGCTGATCGACCTCGACCGCCTGAACGGCACGGCGTCCGGCGCCGGCGGCCTGGGCGGTGAGCTGCAGCGGATCCCCGCTCCCGGATCGGCTCAGGTCTTCACGGCTCCAGCCGTGTGGCTCAACCGCGGCAGCGTCTACGTGTTCGTGGCCGATGATTCCGGCACCGCCGCGTACGTGCTCGGCGGCGGCGGACGCCCGAGGCTCAGCGTGCGCTGGCAGCACGACACGCCCGGGACGAGCCCGGTGCTGGCCGGCGGCCTGCTGTACGTGTTCGATCCGAGCGACGGCCGGCTGGCGATCAGGGACCCGGCGTCGGGACGGGCGCTGGCCTCGCTGCCGGCGCCCACCGGGCACTGGAACAGCCCGATCGTGGTCGGCGGCCGGATCATCCTCCCAGGCGGCAACGCCAACGACCACGCGAACAGCGGCGAGCTCGACATCTACCACCTGCCGGGGCGCTGAGCGGCGCGGCTGGGGGCCGGGAGATCGACGCAGTCGGTGTTCACGCGGCGCGAGGCCCGCTCCACGCATCGCCCGCTCTGGGCAGGACGGGCGTGTATATCGCCGGGGAGCACGGCTCCGTCGACTACGTGCCCTATGACTACTGCCTGCACCGCGGCGACCCCCGTTGCTCGACCGATCCCGCGCAGGAGTTCGGCCAGAACGTCGACCGCGTATTCGTGGTCAGCGCCGGCGGCACGACGATCCGGACCACCGGAGCGCTCGGGACCGCGACCGCCACAGTGATTAATCTCCGGTGATCGTCCGCCGCGGGGGCCGGACCGTGAACGCGGCGATCCTCGCCCCCGGGACAGCCGTGCACGTCCAGCCGCACTGGATCGTCTCGACGGTCGCCAGGAGCCGCACCGGACTGCTGTTGTGGGTCCTCGGGGCGACCCGCGACGCCCGTGGCAACGAGCGGGTGGACCCGTCGAGCGCGTTCGGGTTCCCGCTCGCCGGTCGCTACCAGGAAACTCGATCGTCCTCTCGAGCCCCAACGCCCGCCTGCAGTTCAGCTTCGGTGCGGTCCCGCTCCAGCGTTTCGAGCTGCGTGGTGCGATCGGCACCGGACTGTCCGTGCGTCCGGGGGCGGCGCTGTTCGCGCAAACGGTGGGCGCGAAGGTGCCGAATTACGGCCCCGAGCTGACGTTCACCGGGATCTGCAACCCCGGCGGCGTGCTGGCAGCAAGCGGGACTTTCATCTCGGGCGCCTACCGCGGGCCGGCGGCCACGCGGCCGAAGGGCGTCGGAGTGGGGGCGATCGCGATCGTGCGGCCGACCGCGACCGCTGCCGGCGCTGCGAGCGCCACCCTGCGTGGCCCGCGGCTGCCCACGGCATCAGCCCATGTGGGGGCGATTCTGCTCACCGACGCGGCGAGCGGCATGCCGGTGTCGATCGACTACCGGCGCAGCACGTCGTTGCGAACCGACCCACGCGGCCGGATCATGGCCGTCCACGTGACGATTCCGGCCGGCACCAGGCTCCCGGCGCAGATCCGCGCCTACCTGCTGCTCGACGCGTTTCCGCTCGTCCAGGCGCTGCGCTGAGCCGCCGGCGCGGGAAGCGCGGGGCGGCGGGCCGCCGCCCATGAACCGCCGAGGATCAGGGCCATCCCGGCGAAGGTCGTCCAGGACACCGGTTCCGATCGGACTACGACACCGAGCGCGACCGCGAACACCGGCGCGACGTAGGCCACCAGAGACGCGCGGCCGACGCCCACCTCCTTGGTGAGGGTCGCGAAGCCCAGGAACGCGAGCCCCGTGCAGCCGACGCCAAGGCCGAGCACGGCAGCACAGGTCGGCAGGGAGGGGAAGCTCGAGGGCAGCGAAGCGGCGGCTGGGATCGCCAGGATCAGAGCCGCCAGGGCCATCACCACGCTCATGACGCCGATCGGCGGCGCGTCGGCGAAGCGGGCCCTGAGCACATGACCGGCGGCGGCGTACAGCGCCGCCGCCAGCAGGACGGCGCCGGCGCTGAGGAACTCGCTGCCGTTGCCGCTCACGTGCGCGCCGAGCAGGACCACGACGCCGGCAAAGCCCGCCACCAGACCGAATACGGCGACGCCGCGAGGCCGCTCGGCCGGCGCGACCCGGATCGCGAACAGGGCCACGAACAGCGGCGCGGCAGAGACCAGGATCCCGGCCAGCGATGAGGCGATGTGCCGCTCCCCGGCGGTGATCAGAGTGAACGGCACCGCCATCTCGACGGCCGCCAGCAGCAGCAGCCAACGCCACCGGTCCCTGATCGGACGCACGGCTCCGGAGCGCTGCGCGAGCGGTAACAGGGCGATCGCGCCGATCGCCGTCCGCGAGCACGCGATGACCGTGGGAGAGAGGTCATGCACGGCGATCTTGATCAGGAGGTAGGGCGCTCCCCACAGCGCGGAGACTCCGGCGAACACGATCCAGGCGCGGCGAGACACTGACCCCAGGATCGCACCGGTTCACCCGGGCGATCTAACATCCGGGCCCGAACGGACACGGTGTCCGCCCAGATCACCGATCAGACTCGGGGTGCTGAGATGGAGGAGCGGCCGGAGAGGGCGCTGACGACGGAGGAGCGGCAGCGGCGACGTGCACGCCGGAGAGCTGCCACGGCCAGGCGGCGCTGGGCTGCCGTGGCCGGGGTGCTCGTGGTGGCGATCGCGGCTGCGGCGAGCGGCGCCGTGGTCGCATCGGGGCCTGCCAGCCGGCATCTGACTCGGGGTGCCGCCGCCCGCAATCGCCCGGCGGGCGAGGGTGCCAGGGGTCACATCCATCCGGTTGTGTTCACCGTCGAGGCGAGCGGCGACCTCCTGATCCATTCACCGGTCTGGGAGCGCGCACAGGAGCTCGGAGGCGGCAATCGCTATGACTTCGCGCCGCTGTTCGCGCAGATCAAGCCGTACATCACCGGCGTCGACCTGCCGATCTGCCACGTCGAGACGCCGATGACGCCGGCCACCCCAACCGGCTATCCGGTCTTCAACACGCCTCCGGCATTGGCCGGAGCGATCCGCGCGACGGGCTGGCGGGTCTGTGACACAGCCGCGACGCACACCCTCGATCAGGGGCAGACCGGAGTCGACGACACGATCCGCGCCCTGGAGCACGCCCGCGTCCTGCACACGGGCTCGTTCTCGTCCGCGCTCGCCCAGCGGACCCCGCTGATCATGACCGTCAAAGGCGTGCGGGTCGCGTTCCTGGCCTACACCGAGCTGACCAACGGGATTCCTTCACCGCACCCGTGGTCGGTGAACCGCGCGTACGCGCCGCAGATCCTCGCCGATGCCCGCCGGGCGCGCCAGGCCGGGGCGCAGGCGGTGATCGTGAACATCCACTGGGGCGATGAGAATGTGACGCAGCCGAGCAGCTTCCAGAAGCATCTGGCGGATGCGCTGACGCGATCGCCGGACATCACCGCGGTGGTCGGTCAGCACGTGCACGTGGTGCAGCCGATCCAGACGGTGAACGGCAAGCTGGTCGTGTTTGGCGAGGGCAACCTGATCTCCAACCAGACCAGTGCCTGCTGTCCCGACGCGTCGCAGGACGGCATGATCGCGCTGCTCACGATCGTTGTCGATCGCTACGGCTCCCGTGTCTCCAACATCAGGTACGTGCCGATCTGGGTGCGCCATCCGGACTACGAGGTGCTCCCGGCTGGCCGCGCGCTGCGCACCGACCCGGCCGATGCGTCCGCGCTGCGCGCCTCATACAACCGGACCGTGGCCGCGGTCGGCCGGGGTCTCGACGTGCAACCGATCCCGTCCCGGCTGCCCTGACCGGCCCGTCGCCCCCAGCCGCTCAGGGCCGCCGCCGGGGAGGAGTCGAGCGACGGAGGTGCGCGCGCTCCACGACCTCCGGCGTCAGCTCCCCCAGGCGACCGAGGACTAGGTCCGCAAGATCCAGGGCCTCCGGCTCGACCGGCGTATTGACGTTGGGGATCGCGATCAACGTCATCCCGGCCGCCACCGCGGAGCGCATCCCATTCCCCGCGTCCTCGATCGCCACCGCCGTGTCCGGCTCGACCCCCAGGCGTCGCGCCGCCTCCAGATACACGTCCGGCGCGGGCTTCCCGCGGCCGGCCTCGGCTGAGGAGACCGTCGCGGCGAACAGCGCGGCCGCTCCGGCGACCGCGAGCACGGTGTCGATGACCGGGCGGTCGGCCGATGAGGCCAGCGCCAGCGGCCATCGCGCAGCGATGCCCTCGAGCGTGGGCCGGGCCTCCGGCATCAGTGGCACGTGCTCAGCCAGCCGCGTCAGCACACCTTCGACCACGCGCCGGCCGATCTCCTCGGATGGGAGCGGAATCTCGAGCTCGGTGCGCATGAACTCCGCCCATTCGGGCCCGCTCATGCCGAGCATCTCGATGCCGGCCCCCTCCCGCCAGCGCCCCCCCGCGCGCTCGGTCACCTCATGCTTGGCCGCATCCCAGACGGGCTCGCTGTCGATCAGCACTCCATCGAGGTCGAATACCACCGCGGCGACGCCTGACTCGGGCATGGGCCGGACGTTACCGCCGAGCCCGACGCCGGGTGGCCGACGCCGGATCAGAGATCGGTGCCGGCGTGCTGCCGGAGAGCGGCGATAGTCGACTGCGTCAGCCCCAGCGCGACGACGACGCGCTGAGGATCGATGCCGGCCCGCGTCGCGCGCTGCAGGATGATGCTGAGCAGCTCCAGCTCAGAGCGCTGCTCGTCGCCGGCCGCCGTCTGGCGCCCCGGACCCCCGCCTGCGCGGTCGTCCGCGGTACCCTCCACACGTTGCGTCATGCAGCACGAAGTCTGCCCGAATCGCCTCAGTTCAGCAATTGGCGGCGCATTAATACGGACGTCAGGCACCGGACTGCGGCGCCAGCCCCGCCGCCGCTGATCCGTCTCGCCGGTCACCGCGTAGATCGGCCAGCATGTCTTGCCCTGCGTTCCGGAGATCCGATGTCCGTCGATCGGCGCCGGCGATCGGTTGCTCGTGCAGAGGATCTCCCCAGCACGCCTTGATGCAGGTGTCGACCGTCGGCGGCGCGCGCGCATGGTCGATCAGCAGGATCAGACGAAGGGCGGCGGCGGGCTCGGTGGCGCCGGTTGCGTCCCGGCCGTGGCACAGATGCGGTGCGCGGCACGGTCCGGGCCGTCGACGAGGTCGAATGCGAATGCGAAGACCCGCAGCCGGCTGCGAGGACCAGGCACGCCGCCCCGGCGGCCAGCGGTCAGTCAGTCCTCTCGCGTCCAATCGTGCTGGTGCGTCGAGGACCCGCGCATCCGGTCCACCAGGTGCGTCCAAGGGCTCGGCTTCACCCCGGGCTCCTGCACCCGCCAGGCCGGCGAGGCGCCACCGTCCGGCTCGGGCAGGCCGGCAACCGCCGCCGAATCGAGCCGCAGGTCGACGCCGCGCTCGTGCAGCGACGCGACCTGATCGCCGGCGACGAAGCGCAGGCCGGGACCGGCGCGGATCACGATGCCGTGGAAGATGTCCTCGGCTGGCGCCGACAGGACGCTCCTGACTGTTCCGACCTGCTCGCCGTCGGAGGCGAAGACCGGGACGCCCGGCTCCAGGACCTGATAGGCGATCGGCACACCCTCATCCATGGTGAGCACGTTAGCGTCGCGGGCGGCCGCGTGAGCAGCGGCGTCGATCGGGCGGCGGAACGTGCTATTGCTTACGGACCATGAGGCTGGCGATCGCGGGTGGACATGGGAAGATTTCTCTGCTTCTCACACGCCTGGCCCACGAGCGCGGCGACCAGGTCATGTCGCTGATTCGCAAACCCGACCATGCGGACGAGGTTCGCGCCGCCGGCGGTGAGCCGGTCGTGTGCGACCTCGAGGTGGCCGAGCTGGATACCGTCGCGGAGGCGGTCAGGCTCGCCGACGCCGTCGTGTTTGCCGCCGGAGCTGGGCCCGGAAGCGGCCCGGAGCGCAAGTGGACCGTCGACTACGGCGCGGCCGTCAAGCTGATCGCGGCGGCGAAGGACGCGGCCGTCGACCGCTACGTGATGATCAGCTCCATGGGAGCGGATCCCTCGCTCCCGGGCGAGGACACGTTCAGCGTCTACCTGCGGGCCAAGGGCCGGGCCGATGCCGAGCTGCGCGCGAGCGGCCTGGCCTACACGATCGTGCGTCCCGGGAGGCTGACGGACCACCCGGGCACTGGCCGGGTGCGCCTCGGCCCGGACGTGGGACGGGGCTCGATCAGCCGCGCCGACGTGGCTGCGGTGCTCGGTTCGACGCTGCGGATGCCTGAGACCGCCGGCACGGAGTTCGAGCTGATCGCCGGCGACGCGCCGATCGAGCAGGCGCTGCGCGCACTTGCGGGGTGACTGCGCTCGTGTCGCTCGAACACGTGGACGTCCTGATCATCGGGGCGGGCCTCTCGGGCATCGGCGCCGGCCACCACGTGCAGTCGGAGTGCCGGGCAAGAGCTACGCGATCCTGGAGGCCCGTGACTGCATCGGCGGGACCTGGGACCTGTTCCGCTACCCGGGCATCAGGTCGGACTCCGACATGTACACGCTGGGATACTCGTTCCGGCCCCGGACCGAGGCCAAGGCGATCGCCGACGGCTCCGCGATCCTCGACTACGTCCGGCGCACGGCCAGCGAGGCGGGCATCGACCGGCACATCCGCTTTCACCATCGCGTGGTGCAGGCCGAGTGGTCGACCGCCGACGCCCCGTGGACGGTCGAGGCGGTGCGCGGTGGGTCGCAGGAAACGGTGCGCATGACCTGCCGGGTTCCTGCTCACCTGCACTGGCTACTACCGCTACGACGAGGGCTACACGCCCGAGTTCAAGAGCTCGCCGTGGCGGCTCTATCAGAACTACGCCCGCGACACCCTCACCCTCAAGTTCGGCTCGCTCGAGGATGGCGCGGTGGACTCTCGCGCAACGAATCGACCGCCGCCGCCAAGCAGCCGGTTGTCGCCTGAGCGCGGCCGGCGGGCGCGACGCGCGCAATGCCCCAGCCTGACCCTGGCCCCCGCCCTACCAGCCGTAGCAGCCGCGTCTAGCGGGCGACGCGGCGGGCGCGCAACACCACGCGCACCTCGACCCGGGCCGGCCGAGTCGGCGTCCCGAGGGAGAGAAACTCCCGCACGGGCCCGCGGTGCAGGCAGAACGGGCAGATGAGCCGGTCCGCGGGCGTCAACGGTCCGGCGAGCGCGACCGGCGCGTCGCAGCGCCGGCAGGCGAGCGTCCCGGCACCGAGTCGTCCCGAGCGGGCGGCTCGGCGCTCCTCTTCGTGCCCGCCGGCGGCGCGCCCGGCCAGATCGGCTCCGATCGGATGGCGGTCGCCGATTCCGCGCAGGAAGCTCACCGGGACCAGTCTAGGGACTCACTTTGACGGCCTCCGGGGAGCGAGCCGTAAGGGGTCGGGCGCCGCAACTAAGGCCTGCGGTCCTCAGATCGGCTCCGTTCTGCCGATGTGCCGCCGCTCGTCTCAGTCCATTCTGGACTCCAGGTGAATCCGTTCGAGAGGAGCCGGCAATGCAATCGAATCTCAACCAGGCCCTTGTCGCCGCCCGGGAGCAGGACATCCGGCGCGCTGCCGAGCGCCATGCCCGGACGTTGGGGCTTCCCCGACGCCGATCCGGGCTCGCGCGCCTGCTCGGTCGCTCGCGATACTTCGGACATGCGGGCCAGGCTGACCAGCACGCACTTCGTGGGACGGGTGGGCGAGCTCGCCGAGCTCGAGCTGGCCTGGGCTGAGGCGGACGCCGGGCGGCCCGTCCTGGTGCTGCTCGGCGGAGAGTCGGGCGTCGGCAAGACCCGGTTGGTGACGGAGTTCGAGCACCGGCTGGCGGACCAGGGTTCGCTGGTCCTCCGCGGCGAAGGGCTCGAGCAGGGAGAGACCGAGCTGCCCTACGCACCGTTGCTGAGCGCCCTGCGGCCGCTGGTGCGTGAGCGGCATCCCGCTCTCGAGTCGCTCAGCCCGGCAACGCGGAGCCATCTGGCCACGCTGCTGCCGGCACTGGATGACGGGCGTGGGCGGGCCGACGCCCAGGACCCCTCAGCGCAGCTGCGGTTGTTCGAGGCATTGCTCGAGCTGCTCGACGTGCTGAGCGAGTCCCAGCCACTGGCGCTGGTGCTCGAGGACATGCACTGGGCTGATCGCTCCACGCGCACGTTCGTGGCCTTCCTGACCCGCAGCATGCGCCAGGAACGGGTGCTGCTGCTGCTGACCTTCAGGACAGACGAGCTGCACCGCCGCCATGCCCTGCGGCCGCTGCTGAGCGAGGTGGAGCGGCTCGAGCGAGCACGGAGAATCGACCTCGCCCGGTTCGATCGCGCAGAGCTGGTCGAGGCTCTCACGGACATCCTCGGCGATTCCCCGGATGAAGGTCTGGCGGAGCGGCTGTTCGCACGCAGCGAGGGCAACGCGCTGTTCATCGAGGAGCTGTTGGCTGCCGGGCTGGACGGACGCGGGACGCCTCCGCAGAGCCTCCGGGACGCGTTCATGCTGAGGATCGAGCGTCTGTCTGCGGACGCCCAGCAGGCGGCGCGGGCGATCGCCGCCGGCGGACGGCTGGATGAGGCCACGATCGCCGAGGTGACAGGGCTCGAGAGCGCGGCGCTCAACGCCGCGCTCCGGGAGGCTGTCGCCGAGCAGGTGCTGGTCGCCGGCGGCGACGGCCGGCTCTTCTTCCGCCATGCGCTGCTGCGCGAGGCGCTGTACGACGACCTACTCCCCGGGGAGCGCGGAGAGCTCCATCTCAGGCTGGCTCAGGCCTTCGAGTGGCGCGCCACCGATACGCGCGAGGTCGAGCTCGCTGCGCTGGTCGCGAGCCACTACGACGCCGCCGGCGATCAGCCCGCCGCGCTGCGCTCGACGATCCGCGCGGCGCTGGCCGCTCGACGGGTTCACGCCTACGGTGAGACGGCCGACCTGGCCGAGCGTGCGCTCGAGCTGTGGCCCCGAGTCCCGGAACCGGTCCAGACGGCCGGGATCGACCAGGTCGAGGTGCTGGTCCTGGCGGCGGGCGCTCACGGGATCGCCGGCGATCGCTCCCGCGCTGAGGTGCTGCTCCAGTCGGCGCTGCGCGAGCTGGACTCCGAGCAGGATCCGCGGCGGTACTCCGCCGTGCTCGCCCGCCTGGCGCGGACACAGTGGTCGCTGAACCGTGGCCTGGAGGGAGTGGAGACCGCTCAGCGGGCGCTGTCGATGCTGCCCGCCGGTGAGGAGAGCCGGGAGCGCGCTTCGCTGCTGGCCTGGCTGGCGCGCACCCGGGTCCTGCGCGGGCGCTTTCGTGACGCGGTCAAGGACGGCAGGGAGGCACTGGCCGCGGCGGTCGCGGCGGGTGACACCGGCGCCGAGGGAGAGGTGCTGAACACGCTGGGGATGGCGCAGATCGCCCTGGGCCAGGTCGAGGAGGGGAGCTCGTGCCTGCGTGAGGCGATCGCGATCGCGCGCGAGAACGACGACGTCGACGGACTCGGCTACGCCTATGCGAACCTCGCCGACTCGCTGAATCTCGCCGGGCGGATGAGCGAGGCCCTGGACACGGCGCGGGAGGGCATGAGCGCCAACCCGCGGCGCCCGAGCCGGGAACGTGACTGGATGACGCTGGTCATCTCCGAGCTCGAGTTCGAGACCGGCGACTGGGAGCTGGCCCGCTCGCATCTGGGCCCGCCGCCTTCGCGGCTGGTCGGCGTGCTGTTGATCTTCCGAGCGCTTCGCGAGGCTGAGCTGGCCCTCGGAGTGGGCGACGAGGAGCTCGCCGAGCGATGGCTGCAGGAGGCGGCGCCGCTCGTCCAGGTCTCCTCCGAGCCGCAGTGGATCGGGTTGCTGGGCGCGCTGCTGGGAGAGCTCCGGCGCCGTCAGCGGGACCTGGCCGGCGCGCGAGAGGCGGTGGCGGAGGCGCTCGACCGGATGGAGCTGTGCACCGATGACGTGATGAGGATCGCGCGGGTGACCGCGGTGGGTGTCCGAGTGGAGGCCGACTTCGCCCAGCGTGCCCGAGATCTGCGAGAGAAGGCCGACGAGCGGTCGGCCCTCGCCCGGGCGCGGATCCACATGCAGCGCCTGCGCGCGGCCGCGCAGGAGGGAGGCCCGGTGGAGGGCGCGTGCCTGGCCTTCGGCGCCGCGGAGCTGACTCGGGCCCGGGGCCGCAGCGATCCGGCGCGGTGGCTGGCGGCGGCCCGGGAGTGGGACGCGATCACGCGGCCCTACCCGGCCGCGATGGCGCGCTGGCGCGCGGCGGAGGCGTACGTGGAGGGGGGTGACCGCGGCGCGGCCACCGAGGCTGCGCAGGCCGCGCTCGCCGCCGCCCGGAAGCTCGGATCGCGATGGCTGACGGAGGAGATCGAGGCGCTGGCCGAGCGCGGCCGGCTGGACCTGGCCGACCGCGCCGACCCGGGCACAGCTTCCTCAGCCGCCGGCGTGGCGGAGTCCGATCCGTTCGGCCTGACCGCCCGCGAGCACCAGGTTCTGGCGCTGATCGCCGAGGGTGCCACCAACCGTCAGATCGGGGCGGCGCTGTACATGGCCGAGAAGACCGCCAGCGTTCACGTGTCTCGCATCCTCCGCAAGCTTGGCGTCACCAGTCGCACCCAGGCGGCCGCCGTCGCCCATCGGCTGCACCTGGTGTGAGCCTGGCTCACCCGTCCGGGGCGAGCCATTCGAGCCACGCCCCGCCGGGGTGGCCCAGCGCGAGCAACGATGCGCGATCACGCCCGTCGCGGAAGGCGCGCCGGCTGAGGACGCCGAAGACGCCGCCGTCCCGGCCACGCTGCAGAATCGTGGCCGGTACGTGGACGTCCACCACCGCCCGCCGAGCACTCGGACCGAGCGGGACCAGCGGATCGAGCGAGATCCAGTCGAGGTCCCGGTCGCGACCCGCTTCGGCCAGGAGCCGGCCGAAGCGCTCCAGCTGCTCGGGCTCGAAGAAGACGTGGACGTAGGCATCGAGCAGGCACACGAGGGTGCCCGAGGGAAGCTCGGCGATCAGGCCCGGCAGTGCGTCGACGACATCTCCCCGGTGGACAGCCACGGGGTTCGAGAGCACGACATCCGCAGCGCGCTCGAAGCGCGTGAGCGCCCCGGCCTCCGGCGGGGTGCAGGCCGCCAGCCAGGCCCGGATGGAGGGGTCGGCGAGATCCGCCGGTTCGGTGTCGACCCCGGCTCGGGCCACGATTCGCGGCGGCTCGGAGGGCAGCGGGAGCCGGCGCGGGCCTCGCGCCTCGGTTTCGATCGTGACTGCGGCGCTGTCGTCGCCGACCGTCGTGCGGGTGCCGTCAGGATGCCGGTAGACGTAGCGATAGCGGTCCAGCTGGAGCGCGAACCCGGCGCCGGTGCCGAGGTCGACCAGCGCCACGTCGCGTGATCCCGCCGCGAGCGCCAGGGCGGGGAGGAGGTGAGCGCAGCGGCCGGGCTCGCTCATCTGGTAGCGGTGCTCGGCGCACAGCGCCAGCAGCTCGTCGCGATGCGCGAGGCAGAACGAGTGGTAGTCGCGGGCAAAGGTGGGGGAGAGCGGGGGTTGAGGTGCGCCCGCGACCGGATACGAGCGGCCCAGAGGCTCGGCCTCGAGCCGGCGCACGAGAAACGTAGTCGCGGCCGAGAACAGCAGCGGTGGAAGCCGATCCTCGGGGATCTCCGCCAGCAGCGCCAACAGCTCGGGCTGATCGCGCAGCGTCTCGAACATCGCCGCCGTCAGCTCCCACGAGGGCGGCGCGGATGGTGGCGACCAGGCTCGCGCCAGGGCATCGGCCTGCTTGGCGACGGTAGCCGTATCCATGGTCTGCGGAGACGATACCCGGGGTGTGGGGGCACGGGGCGGAGGACCTTGGTCGCGGCCGGCGTCAGCGGGCTCGCTCACCGGGCGTGGGAGCGGCCTGCGAGGTCTGGCGCCGCACCTCACGAGTCGCCACCCACCGGTCCCGTACCCACCGGTCCCGTACCCACCGGGGGCGGCACCGGCGCCGGGAACAGAGCCAGGAGCCGCTCGGCGGCGGGACGGCTGCCGCTGATCGTGATCGCGCCGGCGCTCAGCGCGTCGTCGAGCGAGCGGCCGTGCCAGAGCACGGAGGCCAGCGTCCGGGGGTCGGACGCGATGGTGGCATCGGGGTCGGCGCCGTTGGCGCGGGCCAGCTTCAGCCGTCCGTCGCCGACCCGGGCGCTGAAGCGCTGCTCGCCCAGGAGCAGGTCGTAGTGGGCCCGCAGCCCGTCGGCAGCTGCGGGCTCGAACAGGGTCTCGAGCGCGATCACGAACGCGTCCACTCCCAGCGGCGCGTCACCGGCTGGAAACGGGGCGCGGCTGCCCCAGCGGCCGAGTGCGAGGACGACCGGCTCCAGCTCGCGTCCCCATTCGCTCAGCTCGTAGACGCGCGAGGCAGCTGGTGGAGGCAGCTTCCGGCGTCGCACGACTCCGGCCTGCTCGAGCTCCCGTAGACGTTGCGCGAGCACGTCCGGGCTCAGGTTCGGCAGGCCGGTCCGCAGGTCCGTGAAGCGCTTGGGGCCGAGCAGGAGCTCGCGGACGACGAGCAGCGCCCAGCGCTCGCCGACGAGATCGAGCGCGCGGGCGATCCCGCACGGATCGGAGTAGGAGCGCTTGCCGGCCATATCGACATCCTAGCCCGCAGGTCCGACTTCTGCGCCTAAGGAGTAGGAAAATCCAACCATGTGATACGGTTGAGCAACTGCGTAGCCGAAGCGGCTTCGAATGGGAGCCCGCGACCCGTGTGGCCAACGCAGGCGAGCTGACCGAAGACGAACGCGAGAGGTGAGGCATGAGCGAGCGTGACCTGTATCCAGCCGGAGTCCCTTGCTGGGTCGAGACCCTGCAGCCGGACGTGCGGGCTGCGCTGGACTTCTATGGACCGCTGTTCGGCTGGGAGTTCGCCGGGCCCGGGCCGATGCCGGGTGATCCGCCAGGGGAATACTTCGTCGCCCGGGTCCGTGGCCGCGACGTGGCCGGGATCGGCTCGCGGGTTGGTCCGGGGGGTGCCGGCGCATCGGCGTGGAGCACATACATCCGCGTCGGCAGTGCGGACGACACCGCGGAGCGAGCCCGGCAGGCCGGCGGCACCCTGCTCGACGGGCCGTTCGACGTGCTCCCGGCGGGACGTATGGCCGTGCTCGAGGATCCGGCGGGCGCGCCGCTGGGCATCTGGGAGGCCCGGGACCGCGAGGGGGCGCAGCTGGTCAACGAGCCGCGGGCATGGGCGATGAGCCTGCTGCACACGACCAATGCCGGGCGCTGTGGCCGGTTCTACGGCGACGTATTCGGGTGGCAGTCCGAAGCGCTCGATGTGCCGGGGGCCCAGATCAGCCTTTGGCGGCTGCCGGGCTATGTCGGCGGTGAGCCCCAGCAGCCCGTGCCCCGCGATGTCGTCGGCGCGCTGATGCCGCTGGGTAGCCAGGAGGCATCGAGCCAGGGGTCGCATTGGAGCGTCGACTTCTGGGTGGATGACGCCGAAGGCACCGTCGAGCGAGCCGGCGCGCTCGGCGGGGCGGTGGTCGCGCCTCCCCACGATACGCCCGGGTTCAGGAACGCGGTGCTCGCGGACCCGGAGGGCGCCGTGTTCTCGATCAGCCAACTGACCGCGGGTCCATAGGTCTGCGGCGCTCAGCTCACGCGGTAGAGCACTCCGCCGCTGACGGTCACCGATTTCACGACGGCGCCGTGGGACTTCACCCAGCTGCTGATCGCCTGTGATGACCCGTCGCCATGTCCCCCTCCGCCGCTCGAGATCAGGACGTAGCGGAGCTGTCCGTCGGCGACCAGCTTGGCGAGCTGGCTGACCGTTGGCGCGGGGTCGCCGCCGTTGAAGCCGCCGATCGTGACAACGGCCCGGCCGGTGGCGATGATGATCGGGGCGGTGACCTGAGACCCGCTTGCCGCGAGCAGGTACTTGGCCGCTCCCTGGTGAGCTTCCAGATAGGCGATCACCGCGCTGGAGAGACGGCCTCCGGTCGCGCCGCTCGGTCCCGAGACCGCACCGCCGCCGCCCGATCCCAACGCGCCGCGAGGTCCCGAACCTGCGCCGGCCCGCAGCGGCGCGCCGGCCCGTGGACCCGAGCCGGGGCCCGTGCCCGGTCCTCCACCACGCCCAGAAATGCCGCCGCTCCCGGGCGTGAAGCTCGAGGCGCCGCCGGCGGGGCCCGCGAGGACGTTGTTGCCGCTGAGCGAGCGGCCAACGCTGGCCACGCTGTAGGAGGCCGGACCCGCCAGGAGCGCGACGGTGGCGGCGAGCGCCGCCAGCGGCAGGGCCGCCGGCCGGTGCGGCCGAGATCCCGTCCGCAGCGAGATCGACGCCATGATCGCCAGCGCCGCCGCGAGCGGGATCACGATCCGCAATTCCGGCGCGTCGCCGGAGGTTCGCTCCAGGAGCACGACGCTACCCATGCGCTGACCGCGATCCCGGCGTCGAGGACGACCAGTGCCGCCCACGAACGTCGAGCCGGCTGGACCAGCGTCACGATCCCGGCGCCGCAGAGGGCCGCGATCGCCGGGGCGAGGGCGCTGACGTAGTAGGGATGAAAGATGCCCTGCTGGCTGCTGAACACGGCGACGTGCACGAGCGCCCAGACGCCGAACAGCACCAGCGCCGCGCGCCGGCGATCGGTGCGCGGGTTGCGGCGGGTCAACCACAGCCCCGCGATCAGGCTGATCGCCGCCAGCGGGATCAGCCACGCGACTTGACCGCCGACCTGTGCGTTGAACATCCGCAGCAGGCCGGGCGCGCCGCCGAAGGTGATACCGCCCCCATTGCCGCCGCTGCCGCCCGTGAGGCGGCCGAAGCCGTCGTAGCCGAAGATCAGATTCCAGATCGATCCGTTCGCGCTGCCGCCGATGTAGGGCTTCGAGCCCGGCCACAGCGTCACCGCGAGCGGCCAGGCCGCGCTGACGGCGACCATCGCCGCTCCGGCGACCGCGAGCTGGCGAACCCGGACCCAGAGCCGTGGCGGCCCGGCCAGCAGGTAGGCGGCGGCGAGCGCGGGCACGATCATCCAGCCCTGGAGCAGCTTGGTCATGAAGGCGAGCCCGACGAGCGCGCCGCACCAGGCCAGGTGCTTGGTGCCTCCGGACCTGCATCAGGTAGGCAGCGGCCACGAGGGGTGGTGCGGATGGTCGCCTACGAGACAACCCAGGCCGCCCTCGCCGCAACGCGCCAGGGCTGACTAGTCGGGGATCCGGATCTGGCCGGGAGGTCGTCCAGAGCGCTCTCGAATTACATCGGCCGGGTGCGGGCGGTTGATCCCCGTGCCGGGTGCGGGAAACCAAGGTCTTCCAACCACCGCGCTCTCAGCTGGTGGGGGGACGGCGGGGCGGGATCACCAGCCTCGAGACGGCGGCGAGGCTCTGGCTGACAGGCTCGGCGAGCGCGCCGAGTGACGGGCCCGAGGCCGTGACCTCGGAGGCGATCTCGAGATTGCGCGCGAGCCGCTCGAGCGGGAAGCCCCGGGCTCCCAGGAGGCTGGCCAGCCAGCGGGTCTGTGCGACGAGGTCGAGCGTCTCGTCTCGTGCCTGCTGGATGGCCCAGGCCAGCACGTACTGCGTATCGTGCACGCACCAGTCGTGAGCCGCGTCGCCGTACCGGACCGAATCGTCGAACTCGCGGCCGTAGCGGCGGCAGATCGCGCGGGCGAGCGGCTCCAGCGCGATGCGCCGGCCATCAGCGCTCCTGGCCTCTTTGGGTGCGGACGCTCCGGGGCGATCCGTCATCCGGCCACCGTCATCTGCCGGGCTTGATCAGCACGACACCGTTCCCGCCGCTCTCTTTGGCGTCGTGCAGCGCGTGGTCGACGGCCAGCGAGGTCGCCGGCGAACTGCCGAGCACCGGGGCCACCCCGACGCTGACCATGCTGGGTGGATCGGTGACCTCGTCCCTGATCGCCTGCTGAATCCGGCCCGCGACCGCGACGCCCTCGTCGCCGGTGGCTCCCGGCAGCATGATCGCGAATTGGCCGCCGCCGACGCGAGCCACGAAATCGGATGGCCGCACGGCGAGCACGATGGAGCGCGCGACGGCTGCCAGCGTCCGGTCTCCGGCGGAGTCACCGTACCGGTCGTTGACGGCTTTGAACCCGTCGACATCGATCCACAGCACGACCGCGCTGTGGGCCTGGCCGGCCAGGATCCCGCTGAGTCGATCGCCGTAGGCGCGCTGGTTCCACAGTCCGGTCAGGGAATCGTGGTAGGCCGGCAGTTCCGTCTGCGGGCCGGCCTCCGCCGCGCCGGCACGGGAGGCCGGGAGGGGCGGGATGCGGCGCGCGAGGTCGTCGGGGACGATCGGGCCCGGCGGCGGCGCTTGCAGAACTCGCTCGACGGCCGCCACGACGCCGTCGCTGTGCGCGATCCGGGTCACGCCCAGTCCGCGATCGAGGGCCGGGCCCACGGCGCCCCCGCCGAGGAGCACAGCCGGCGGCCGGACCATCGTCTGCAGGCGGATCAGCGCCCAGATCAAGCCGGGAACGTTGAGCGCGATCGTCGCAGTCAGGCCGACCACGGCGGGGCGGAACCGGCCGCACTCCGACAGCAGCTCGTCGCCGGCGACGTCCGCGCCCAGGTACAGCACGTCGAAGCCCGCGCCCTCGAGCACGTCGGCGACCATCCGCAGTCCGAGTACGTGATGCTCGCCCTCTGCCGCCGCGAGGATCACGCGCTCGGCCGCGCGTGGCTGCGCCTGCATCAGGCGGGGGAACAGGCGGGCCAGCACCTCATGGCAGATGGCCGTGGCCAGATGCTCGTCCGCGACCGTGATCTCGCCGAGCTGCCACAGCTCACCAATCCCGTTCATGGCCGGTTCGATCACCCGTGAATGAATCGCGGCAGGGTCAATGTCCGCTCGCAGCGCCTGCGCCACGACGGCCTCGGCCGCGGTCGCACTGCCGGCTCGCAGCGCGTCGAGGAAGCGGTCAGCCTCGGTGGTCCACTCCCCATCGCTCGCGCGTCGCTGCACGCCGCTCACCGCCGGCCGGATCAGGGAACCCTGGTCCCGGCTGATCTGCTCCCAGTCCGCCCCTTGAGTCGCGGCAGCCAGTCCGCCGGCGGCTCCCGGAGCAGGGCGTCGAACTCCGCCGCTGCCAGCGGCGGCGCGAACCGGTGCCCCTGGCCGAGATCGCAGCCGAGGGCCTGGAGACCGGCCACCTGCTCATCGGTCTCCAGGCCCTCGGCGACCACCTCGAGGTCGAGCGCGTGGGCGAGATGGATGATGGCGTCGATGACCGCGGCGTCCCGCGGCGCATCGACGATGTTGCGGATCAGCGACTGATCGATCTTGACGCAGTCGAAACGGAGATCGCGCAGGTAGCTCAGGGAGCTGTAGCCGGTCCCGAAGTCATCCAGCGCCAGGCGGACCCCGAGTGCCGTCAGCGACCCGAGCGCATCACGCGCGGAGTCGAGCTCCTCGATCAGCAGGCTCTCGGTGAGCTCGAGCGTGAGGAATCCCGGTCGGATGCCCTGCGCCAGGACCACGCGGCGCGCGAGCCCCGCCACCTCCCCGGGCTGGACGAGTTGCCGCGCCGAGACGTTGATGGCGATGCCGCGGAAGCCCGCGACGTCCTGCCAGGCCCGGGCCTCGCGGGCGGCGAGGTGCATGATGTGCGCCCCGAGCGCGTGGATCAGGCCTGAGTCCTCGGCCACCGGTACGAACTCGAGCGGCGCGACGGGACCCCAGTCCGGGTGCCGCCAGCGGGCGAGGGCCTCAGCGCCGACGATCTCGCCGCTGCGGAGAGACACCAGCGGCTGATACTGGACGGAGATCTCCTCGTCGCGGGCCAGCGCGGCCCGCAGCGCCGACTCCGTGCGGACGCGCCCGAGCACTCGCGCCCGCATCTCCTTGTCGAACAGCTCCGCGCGGCCACGGCCTCTGTGCTTGGCGTGGTTCATCGCGGCGTCGGCATCGCGGAGCAGCTCCTCGGCCGAGGATGTGCGGTTGCTGACGGCGATCCCGATCGATGCCGACAGCACCCGCTCCTCGGTCTGGAGCGTGAACGGCTCCTCGAGCGCCCCCAGCACGCGATCGGCGATCCGGACGACGGTCACCTCGGAGCGCAGGTCGCGACAGAGCACCGCGAACTCATCGGCGCCCAGCCGCGCGAACATGTCGCCCTTGCGCATCAGCCGCTCGAGGCGCGCGGTGACCAGGCGCAGCAGCTCATCGCCGGACTGATGACCGAGGCTGTCGTTGACGATCACGAAATGGTCGAGGTCGATCACCATGACCGCGGGCCGCTTGCCGCGATGATCCTCGAAGTCGAGCTCGTGCTGGAGGTGATCGAGCAGCAGGGCCCGATTGGGCAGTCCGGTGAGCGTGTCGTGCAGCGACTGACGCCTGACCGTCTCCCTGACGTGCCCGCTGTCGATCGCCTCGGCCAGCACGTTGCCCAGGGCATCGAGAAACGGGACGTGCTCCCGAAGCGAGCGCTGGGGGGTCGTGTAGTGGACGGACAGCAGTCCGGCGGGGGATTCCGGGTCGCCGATCAGCACGTCGACGGTGGCGCGGATCCCACGGGCACGCATGTGGTCGGGGAGCGAGACCCGCCGCTCGTGCTCCCAGTCCTCGACCACCAGCGGGCGCTGCGACCGCAGCACGTAGCGGAGCGCTTCGTCGCTCGGGACCTGTGGGGCGCGGCCGGGCCAGCCGACCACTGCCTCGACGACAAAGCCCTCGTCCGGGCGGAATCCGATCAGCGAGGCGCAGTCGGCGGATAGGACCGACGCCGCCTTGCGGGCGGCGCGATCGAACAGCGCCTCGAGCGGCGCTCCTCGCCGGGCGAGCCAGGAGAGCTGCGCGATCTCCGCGTGTCCCACCGAGACCGACGACAACGCCGGCCGCGGCTGCGACCCCGGGCCCACCGCGAAACCGATGACGGCGCTCGGCTGCTGATCGCCCTCGCCGTCCAGCGCCCGCAGGCCAACGCGGACCGGGAAGCACCGACCGGCCTGATCGTGCAGCTCGATCACGCCGGCGGCGGGCCGGCCGGCGACCGCCTCGCGATTCAGTGCGCCCAGGGCCGCGAGGGTCAGCTCCGGCACGATCAGGTCGCGGAGATCGCGGCCCAGCGCGTGCGCGGAGGTGTAGCCGTACAGCCGCTCGGCTCCGCGGTTCCAGTAGCTGACCTTCCAGTCGGCCCCCCGCACGATCACCGCGGCGTCCACCTCGTCGAGCAGCTCGCGCGGCACCGCCACCCACGGGGCCTGTGCATTCCCTGGTCCGAGGTCCGGCGTGGAGGTCAGATCGAGCATTGTGGTCGGAAACCGTCGAGCTGCGCTTGCGGCCGCCGGAAGCGTCCCTCCGGCGCACTGTCCAATCTGGGTCGGCTCCCTTGTCGATCGCGATTGTCGACGGTCTGGGGTCGCCCTAACATCCTACAAATAGGGGATATCGGGAAAGTTCCGGGCAAACCCATGACCAGGTCTGCGTAATAACCCGTACCCGAGGTGGCGGTGTCAGCGCGTCGCCGTTGCGTGTTTCAGGCGAGCGTGATCTGGGAAGCCAGGAGGCATGCGGGTCTACATTCGCGCTTGGTGCCTCGCCGCCGTGGCGGCCGGATTCTCGTTGCTCCCGGCCGGCCCGGCACTGGCCAGCGGGAAGCAGAGCGTGGCGGTCGGCGCCGGGGGAGCCGTCGCCTCGGACACCGTTCCGGCCACCGAGGCGGGCCTGGCGGTCCTGCGCCGTGGCGGCACCGCGGCCGACGCCGCCGTCGCGGTCGCCTCCACGCTCGGGGTCACGGACCCGTACGTCGCCGGGATCGGCGGCGGCGGCTACTTCGTCTACTACGACGCCCGCACACGACGCGTCTACACGCTCGACGGCCGGGAGACAGCCCCCGCCGCAGTCCCCGCGAATCTGTTCATCGATCCGTCCACGGGCCGGCCGTTGAGCTTCCCCACCGCGGTGACCAGTGGTCTGTCGGTCGGTGTTCCCGGCACGCTGGCGACGTGGCAGCGCGCGCTCAACCGGTGGGGGAGCTTCGGCCTGGCCGAGGATCTGGGGCCCGCGGTGCAGGTGGCCAAGAACGGATTCGCCGTCAACGCGACGCTCCGGGAGCAGACCCGGGAGAACGCCGCGCGCTTCGCCCAGTTCAGCTCGACGAGCAAGCTCTTCCTTCCCGCCGGCGGGCTCCCGCGGATCGGATCGATTCTGCGCAACCCCGATCTCGCCCACACGTACGAGCAGATCGCCCGTCATGGGATCGGGGCGTTCTACGGCGGCGCGATCGGAGACGACATCGTGCGGACGGTGCATCAGCTGCCGCTGGCGCCCGGCGCCACGCTGGTGCCGCGTCCCGGTTCGCTGTCGCTCGCCGATCTGCGGGCGTACTCCGCGCTCGATCGGGCCCCGACACACGTGCGCTATCGGGGGGTCGATGTCTACTCGATCGCCCCCTCCTCCAGCGGCGGGTCGACCGTCGGCGAAGCGCTCAACATCCTCGGCAACTTCAACCTGGCCCGCGAGAGTCGCGTGCAGGCCCTGTACCACTACCTGGAGGCGAGCCGGCTGGCGTTCGCCGACCGCAACCGGTACGTCGGCGATCCCCGGTTCGTGAACGTTCCCCTCAGCCGGCTGCTGTCGCAGCCGTTTGCCCGCCAGCGCGCCTGTCTGATCAACCCCACCCAGGCCCTGGCCAGCCCGGTCGCGCCGGGTGACCCGTTCGCCCTCGCCGGCGGTTGCGTACCGCCCCAGCCGGTCGCGGTGAGAGTGGGTCAGGAGGGCCTGAACACGAACCACTTCGTGGTCGCGGACGGCATCGGGGACGTGGTCTCCTACACGAACACGATCGAGGAGCTTGGCGGCAGCGGGCTCGTCGTTCCCGGCCGCGGTTTCCTGCTCAACAACGAGCTGACCGACTTCGACTTCGTTCCCTCCCAGGGCACGGCTCCGGATCCGAACCTGGCTGCCGCGGGCAAGCGCCCGCGCTCCAGCATGTCGCCCACGATCGTGCTGCGCAACGGGCGGCCGTTGCTGGCCGTCGGCTCGCCCGGCGGGGCGTCGATCATCACCACGGTGCTGCAGATCCTGGTCAACCGGTTCGACTTCGGCATGAGCCTGCCGGCTGCGATCGCGGCGCCTCGGGCGTCTCAGCGCAACGCGGCGAGCACGCAGGCCGAGCCTGCCTTCCTGAACCTGCCGACAACGCCGGGCCTGCAGAGCCTGGGTGAGAGGTTCGTCATCAACGACACCTCGCCGCTTGACCCGACGATCACGATCAGTCCACAGATCGGGGCCGCCAACGGGCTCGAGTTCCTCGGCCGCGGCCGGATCGAGGCCGCGGGAGAGCCCGAGCGGCGTGGCGGCACGGCGGCTGCCGTGCTGGACCCCGGCCGCTGACTCAGGGGCAGGCTGCTGACTCAGGTCGGCGGCTGACTCTCCTCCGCCACCGAGTCAGCCTCGGGCGAGCGACAGCAGCGCGGCGAATTCGGTGCGGAGCCCGGCTTCGAGCAGCTCCAGGTCCGGCGTGGCGGCGCGGTCGGCGTTGATCCCGAACACCAGCTCGCCGTCATAGGAGACGATCGCGATCCCCACGGCGTGGTCGGCGAACAGTGGCACCAGCGGGAGGATGCGGCGCAGCCGCTCCCGAGCCCGTAGAGCGGGATCTGCGGCCCGGGAACATTCGTGATCGTGATGTTGAACAGCCTGGCAGCGAACAGCGCCTTGGCGATCGCCTCGTGCAGCAACGGCGGAGCGGCGCCGGCGACGAGCAGGATGGTTGAGCCTCCGAGCGCGGCGGTCCCGGACTTCAGCTGCGTGGCGGCGGCGCGCGTGCGCTCGTAACGGCTCCTGAGGCCCATCTCCGCAATCGGCAGCTCGACGAACAGCGAGGTGACCTGGTTGCCGAGGTGATCATGATCCTCACCGCGCAGATTGACGGGAACCATCGCGCGCAGCGGCTCGTCGAGATCCTCATCCCGGTGCTCGAGGAGCTTCCTCAGCGCGCCGGTGGCGACGGCGAGCACGACGTCGTTGATCGTGCCGCCGAGCGCGGCCTTGATCTCCTTGACCTCCGCGAGATCGAAGGGGACCGATGCGAACCGCCGCGTGGTGCCGATCTCCACGTTCAGCGTGGACTGGCGCGAGGCGATGATCTCGTCCTGCCACAGCACCTCGCTCATCGCCACCGCGGCCTCTCCGGCGTGGACCAGGCGGCGCGGGTGGCGCGCGGTATCGAGGGCGGCGCGGGCGATCCGCGTGGCCACTCGCGGTGAGAGCCAGGCCGGGAGGGTTCCGTTCTGCTCCGGTTCCTCCCCGCCGTCCAGCTCGACGGGGGGCCGGGGAGCGGGGTAAGGCTCGGCATCGAGCAGGATGTGGCCGACGTCGACCGAGGCGATGCCGTCGACCAGCGCGTGGTGGGTCTTGGTGGCGAGCATCCAGCCACCGTCCTCGAGGCCGTCCACGAGTGTCATCTCCCACAGCGGGCGGGCACGGTCGAGACGGTGCGACCAGAAGTTGCCCAGCCACTCGTGCAGCTCGGCCTCCCCGCCCGGCGCCGGGAGTGTCGCATGGCGTACGTGGGCGCCGATGTCGAAGCTTCGATCCTCGATCCAGTCCGGACGTTGCAGGCCGTGCACGCGCGGCTCGGACAGCCGGCAGCGAAAGCGCGGCAGGGCCCCGAGGCGCTGTTCAAGCAGAGCGGTCAGGGCCGCGAGCGACGGTGCTCCGCCGGTCCCGGGCTCGGGGTCGAAGATCAGGGCGCCGCCGATGTGCATCATCGCGCCTTCTGCGGCCTGTTCCAGCTCGAGAAATGTCGAGTCGAGCGCGGTCAGGCGCTCTCCGATCGCAGCCATGAGCAGACGCTATGCGCTGGCGGCGGCTCGCGCGAGCGTGGAAGGCCACTCAACTCTCGGCAGTGACTACCGATCGAGACCGGGGCGGACTACGGGCGCGCGACGAATCCGCTCGGACTACGGTCCAATCGTGGGCGACCCGTGATCGGCGGGTAGTCGCCGTGTCGCCAGACCTTGGTCAGGTCGAACGGATTGAAGCGATAGTCGGCCGCCTCGCGTGCCGGGAGTCGGCCTCAGCCCCGACAAGATGCTGATGGGGAGGATCTTCTCCTACCACGACACTCACCTGCACCGGATTGGTCCCAACTACGAGCAGCTCCCGATCAACCGTCCCAAGGTCGAGGTCCACTCCTACAACAAGGATGCGGCGATGACCTATCACCACTCCGGAGCGCAGCCGGTTGGGCAACGTCGATCCGCAGCTCCGAGCGCAGGTGGCCGCCGGCCTCGGACACGGCAACGGGAGCACGAACGGCCAGGCCTCGGCGCAGGCCGCAGACCTGGTCGCCGGACGCGCAAACCGTGCCTGAAGCTCGGCGCGTGGAGGCCCGATCCGACTCCGGCCTCCACCCGAGGGCCGCTCAGCGGTTCGGGGTCAGAAGCGCTCGCGCCTGGGCGGCCATGACCAGGTCCTCTCGGGCGCCGAGCACCAGCGTGCGCACAGCGGCGCCCTCAGCGGAGACCTCCGCGTCCGTCGCCGCGGACCGGTTGTGAGCCTCATCGATGGCGACCCCCAGGAATCCGAGCCCGGCTGCGGTTAGCGACCGGATCGGCGGCGAGCGCTCGCCGACCCCGCCGGTGAACACCAGCACGTCGAGGCCGCCGAGCGCTGCGGCCATTGCAGCGACGGCGCCGCGGAGGCGATGGATGTAGACGTCGAGCGCCAGCCGGGCGGGTGCGTCTCCCGCGGTTGCGCGTTCGAGGATCACGCGCATGTCAGCGCTGCCGCCGAGGCCGAGAAGACCCGATTCGTGCTCCAGGGCGGCGGCCAGCTCGTGCTCGGAGAGCCCGCTCGCCTCCAGCAGCCAGAGCAGCAGACCTGGGTCGACAGTCCCCGATCGGGTGGCCATCACCAACCCCTCGAGCGGTGTGAACCCCATCGTCGTGTCCACGGAGGAGCCCTGGCCGATCGCGCACAGCGACGCTCCGGCGCCGAGATGAGCGCTGACGATGTGCAGCTCGCGCTCGTCACGCCCCAGCAGATCCGGCGCGCGACGGGCCACCCAAGCATGCGAGAGGCCGTGGAAGCCGTAGCGGCGGATCCCCCAGCGCTCACGCCACGCCGCCGGCAGCGCATAGGTCGCGGCGGCGTCCGGGAGGGTGGCATGGAACGCGGTGTCGAAGCAGGCCACCGCCGGGACGCCGGGCAGTGCTCGCGAGACATCGTCGAGAGCGGCCAGCGACTTCGGCTGATGCAGCGGGGCCAGCTCGACGAGCCCGCGCAGCGCCTGCTCGATCTCGGGATCCATCACCACGGCATCGCGAAAGCGCTCGCCACCGTGGACGATCCGGTGCGCCACCACGTCGGCGCCCCGGAAGCTCGCCGCGAGCGTGCTCCCCAGCTCCTCGGGATCGACCCGCGCTGCCGGCGCCGGCAGCTCACGGTCGGCGAGCACGCGATCGTCATCGCCGAGCAGCCGCAGCTTGAGCGAGCTCGAGCCGGCGTTTACGACGAGGACGCGCACGGCCAGGTCCAGTCGCGCAGCTCCGGGGGATCGTCGCCCACCTCGCGGGTGTACGCCCGGTGGCGCAGGCGCTCGTCGACCATCTCCTGGCGCAGGCCGGCGGCGCGCTCGCCCAGGCCGGGCACGCGATCGATCACGTCCATCACCAGGTGGAAGCGATCCAGGTCGTTGAGCATCACCATGTCGAACGGGGTCGTGGTGGTGCCCTCCTCCTTGTAACCGCGGACATGGATGTTGTGATGATTCGTGCGCCGGTAGGTGAGGCGGTGAATCAGCAAGGGGTAGCCGTGGTAGGCGAAGATCACCGGCTGCGCGGTCGTGAACAGCGCGTCGAACTCCCGATCCGAGAGTCCGTGCGGGTGCTCGGTGTCCGGCTCCAGGCGCATCAGGTCGACCACGTTGATGACACGGACCTTCAGATCGGGGAGTCGTTCGCGGAGCATCGCGACCGCCGACAGCGTCTCCACTGTGGGCACGTCGCCCGCGCAGGCCAGCACGACGTCGGGCTCATCGCCGACATCGCTGGATGCCCACTCCCAGATCCCGATCCCGCGGGTGCAGTGCGCAATCGCCTCCTCCATGGTCAGGTAGTCGAGCGCCGGCTGCTTGCCGGCGACGATCACGTTGACGTAGTGGCGCGAGCGCAGGCAGTGGTCGGCCACCGACAGCAGGCAGTTCGCATCCGGAGGCAGGTACACGCGCACGATCTCGGCCTTCTTGTTCACCACGTGATCGATGAAGCCCGGATCCTGATGCGAGAAGCCGTTGTGGTCCTGGCGCCACACGTGCGAGGAAAGCAGGTAGTTCAGCGATGCGATCTCGCGTCGCCACGGGATCTCCCGGGTCACCTTCAGCCACTTGGCATGCTGATTGAACATCGCGTCGATGATGTGGATGAACGCCTCGTAGCAGTTGAACAGCCCGTGGCGACCGGTGAGCAGATACCCCTCGAGCCATCCCTGGCAGAGGTGCTCGGAGAGCACCTCCATCACCCGCCCGTCAGGGGCGAGGTGGTCATCGGTGTCGAGGCGATCGGCCACCCAGGCCCGGTTCGTGGCCTCGAACACGGGGGACAGGCGATTGGAGGCGGTCTCGTCAGGGCCCATGATCCGGAACCGGTCCGGGTTCGCCCTCACCACGTCCCGCAGATAGGTGCCGAGGACGCGCGTCGCCTCGCTGGTCGTGGTGGCGGGCTGCTCCACCGCCACCGCGTAGGGCCGGAAGTCGGGCAGCTCGAGGCCGTGCAGCAGCAGGCCCCCGTTGGCGTGCGGATTGGCTCCCATCCGGCGCTCGCCCTGCGGCGCCAGCGCCGAGAGCTCCTCGCGCAGCGCGCCGGTGTCGTCGAACAGCTGCTCGGGCCGGTAGGAGCGCAGCCATCCCTCGAGCTGGGCCAGATGCGCGGGATTCGAGCGGACCTCGGCCAGCGGCACCTGATGCGAGCGAAACGAGCCTTCCGCCGGCAGCCCGTCGACCTCCTTGGGCCCCGTCCATCCCTTGGGTGTGCGGAGCACGATCATCGGCCAGCGCGGACGGCTGGGATCGCCGCGCTGGCGCGCCGATCGCTGGATCGCGGCGATCTCCTCCACCACGCCATCCAGCGTGGCGGCCATCAGCTGGTGCATGGACTCGGGGTCCGAGCCCTCGACGAAGCGCGGGTCGTAGCCGTAGCCCTCGAGCAGCGACCGCAGCTCCTCGGATGGGATCCGGGCGAGCACGGTCGGATTGGCGATCTTGTAGCCGTTGAGATGCAGGATCGGCAGAACTGCGCCATCGCTGATTGGATTGAGGAACTTGTTCGAGTGCCAGCTCGCCGCCAGCGCTCCGGTCTCCGCCTCGCCGTCGCCGATCACGCAGGCGACGAGCAGGTCGGGATTGTCGAACGCGGCTCCGTAGGCGTGGACCAGCGCGTAGCCGAGCTCGCCGCCTTCGTGGATCGAGCCGGGGGTCTCGGGAGCGACGTGGCTCGGGATCCCGCCCGGGAAGGAGAATTGCCGGAACAGCCGGCGGAGCCCCTCCTCATCATGGCCGATCTGGGTGTAGACCTCGCTGTAGGTGCCCTCGAGGTAGGTGTTGGCGACCAGGCCCGGGCCGCCATGCCCGGGACCGGTGATGAAGATCGCGTTCAGCTCGCGGGCCCGGATGACGCGGTTCAGATGGGCGTAGAGGAAGTTCAACCCCGGCGTCGTTCCCCAGTGGCCGAGCAGCCGCGGCTTGATGTGCTCGACCCGCAGTGGCTCGCGGAGCAGCGGATTGGCCAGCAGGTAGATCTGCCCCACCGAGAGGTAGTTGGCCGCTCGCCAGTAGGCATCGATCAGTTCCACGTCGGCGGCCGAGAGTGGGCCCTCGCCGGATGCGCCGCTCGATCGCGAGAGTTGGGTCATGAGGGGGTGTTAGCAGATCGATCACGGCGGCATTCGACCTTTACGTGACCGATGCTTTCATGTTCACGGCCGAGGGTAGGGGAGGACCAATGTCTCTTCCCGGACGGCAGCAGTGAGCCGCGATCGGCGAGCGATCGTCGTCGGCGCCGGCTCCAATGGCCTGGTCTGCGCGATCCATCTCGCGCGGGCCGGTCTCGACGTGACCGTGCTCGAGCACTCGCCGCGGCCCGGCGGGGCCTGCTCCAGTGTCGAGGCCACGCTTCCGGGCTTCGTCCACGACCACTGCGCCGGTTTCAACCCGATGACCGTCGCGTCGCCCGCGATCGGCGAGCTGAACCTGGAGGCGGAGGGGCTGCGCTGGGTGCACCCGGAGATGATCATGGCCCACCCATTCGAGGACGGCATGGCGATCGCTCTGCACCACGGCCTCGACGCCACAGTCGCCTCGCTGGACGCCGCGGCGCCGGGCGCGGGCCGCGCCTGGCGTCAGCTGATCGAGCAGTACCTGCCGCACGCGCAGCGACTGGTCGAGGCGGTGCTCGGACCGCTGCCGCCGGTCGGCGCTGCGATCGTGCTGGCGGCGGCCCTGCGCCGCGACGCGCTGCTGCTCGCACGTCGCATGGCCGGCTCGGTGGAGGCGTTCGGCCTGGACGTGTTCGACGGCGCGGCTGGGCCCACCGCCTGGATGGCGGGCTCGGCTCAGCACTCCGGTCTTCCGCCCTCCACAGCGGGCAGCGGCGCGTTCGGATTCCTGCTGCAGCTCGTCGCCCACTCGCACGGCTGGCCGTTCCCCGCCGGCGGCCAAGGGCGGATCGCCGATGCCCTGCTGGCGATCGCCACGCGCGAGGGCGTCCGGGTTCGCTGCGGCGCCCACGTCGACCGGGTGCTGGTCCGCGGCGGCCGTGTCGCCGGCGTGGTGCTGCGGAGCGGGGAGGAGATCGCCGCCCGAGACGTGGTCACGACGATCAGCGCCCGTCCCCTCCTGGCCCTGCTCCCCGATGACGCGCTGCCGCGCCGGCTGATGCGCCGGCTGCGCATCTGGCGCTACGCCACCGCGGCCTTCAAGATCGACTACGCGCTGCGAGCACCCGTGCCGTGGACGGCGCCCGAGGGCCGGGAGGCCGCGGTCGTTCACGTCGCGGGCGGACTGCCGGAGCTCGCCGCGGCCGCGGAGGCCGGGGCGCGGGGTGAGGTGCCGGAGCGCCCGGCCCTGGTCGTCGGCCAGCACACGCTGCAGGACGGGACACGAGCCCCGGCCGGTCAGCACACGCTGTACTGCTACGCCCACGTCCCGGCGCGGTACGCCTGTGGCGACGACGACATCGCCGCGCGCATCGAGTCCCAGCTCGAGCGCTTCGCACCGGGTTTCTCGGAGTCGATTCTCGCCCGGGCGATACGCAACCCTCGGCAGACCGAGGAGGAGAACCCGAGCCTGGTCGGCGGCGACCTCGCGGGAGGTTCCTACGAGCTCGACCAGCAGCTGATCTTCCGTCCCGCGCCCGAGCTCTGCCGGCACCGGACGCCGCTGCACGGGCTATACGTCACGGGAGCCTCCGTGCATCCCGGCGGCGCGGTGCACGGCATGGGCGGCCGGTCGGCTGCGCGCACGCTGCTGGCCGACCGCCGGCTGCGCCCGTGGCGCGCCTGACCACCCGGGGTCGGCCGCCGTCACGCCGGGGTTCGGCCAGAACCGCGAACACATGCTCCGCCGGGACGTCGATCTGGGCGTGGGTCGTGGCCATAGCTCTCGCACTACCCGGCCCGGGCGGAGTCGGCCGGACTCAGCCGGCCAGCGCGGGTTCGAGCTCGCGCGCGATCCTGGCCACCGCCGCGCTCAGGGCGCCGGCCGCGAGCAGCGCATCGGTGGCCTGTGCCAGAACGCGGCCGATCAGGCCCCGCCCCGATACGGCCACCGAGGCGCGGACCTCGCTGCCGTCATCGAGCGCGGTCGCCAGGTACTCGACATCGAGCCGGATCAGGCCGGTGGCGCTCAGGACGAGGCGGCCCCCCTCCGCCTCGGCCACGTCGACCTCGAACTCGAGGCAGCGTCCGGCCAGCGAACCATGGACCCGCACGTGGTCGCCGGAGAACAGGCGACGGCCGTCGAAGTCCAGGACCTCGAACTCGATCGGCGCCCAGCGGGCGATCGCATCGGGCTCGGTGAGCAGAGCCAGGACCTGTTCCGGAAGGCCGGACACCTTCGTGTGAGTCGTCCAGGTGGCCACGGCTCCACTCTCCCGCATCCGCGGCCGCGCGATTGTGAGATCGAGCACGTGCAACCGCTGCCGGCCGGCTACTTGTTGCTCAGCGCCCGCGCCAGGCCACCAGCGGCCATCCGGCGATCGAAGAAGGAGCGCACGGCCTCATGGGCCTGGCGCGGCAGTTCGATCTGGGGCACGTGACCGCACTCGAGCTCCACGTGACGGGCC